>CALEIL010000094.1 GCA_937876435.1 uncultured Bacteroidota bacterium | reverse complement strand
ATTTCGGAAACACCCTCCACCCCCGGCTTTCATCTCATCAACAGCACTTCACCCGATAAGGTTTTGGTCTGCCCGTTGTGGAGCAGAATATCCAGCAGATAGGCATATATCCCATGATCCATTTCCCGGCCGCGGTTGGTTCCGTTCCATTCAAAGGATTGGCCCTTTTGATTCTCAAACACCCTGTTACCCCAGCGATCAAATATGCGGATGGATTGGAGCTGGATCAGTTCATCCCTTTTGAATACCGTAAAAACATCATTGACCCCATCTCCATTGGGCGTAAAGGCATTGGGCACAAAAAGGTCGTATTCATACAGATTCAAATGGACCAGACTGTCGCAGTCCAGGGCCGACCTGAGCGTCAACTGGGTGGAAACCGGTGATCTGAAGGAATAAGGTCCGATCCTATAGGTATCGCCGCGAAAAAAATAGTCTTCGGCCGTATCTACCCGATCGGCCAGTATATGCAAATCCAGTTGTACGATACTGTCACAGCCGTCTCTGCTTTGAAAGGTGTGGGTATAATTCCCTGATCGGTTGAGAACACGACTTCCAAACGCGTAGACGTCATCCGGGCATACCGTAATCCGGCTTTCTGTTTCAAAAACGGGAATAATATACTCGTAAGGTTCGGATAGGATGCAGGAAGTGGGAGTCGTCACGAGCACCTGATAGTTCCCTTCGAGGAGATCAATGGTCAATTCACGGCTCGTCTCACCGATCAATGCGACTCCTTCCCTATACCACTGATATGTCGCGTTTCGTCGCTCGGAACTTTTGATGCTGAATTCCCGGCTGCAGGGATTGCCAATTTCCTCGATCGTCGGCCCAAAAAGCTCTGAATCAGCGAGAATCAGTTTATCGAGAAAGTAATACGGATTGACAGGCAGGTCGAGTTCGATACAATCCGGGCCTATTGCAATAGCTACGATGTCATCGCGTGGTATCGTCGTTATCTCATATTGTTTCCATTCCCGGTTGCCGCTCACGTGAACGCTTCCCAGCACCTGCCAACCTGGACCATTGGTAGGACACCCAAATTCCCGGTCCCCTACGCCGAATGGCAGATTATCGCAATCGGTCGTTCCGTACATGACGACCTGCATACCAGGAGAAATTTCAGCATTGACAAAGCCGATATAAAATTGGAAGGTATATTCCGTACCAGCTTCCAGTGGAGCATTGAGACAGGCTCCTGTGTATTCTTTCCAATTGGGATTGGGGTTTTGATTGGAAAAACGACCGTTCCTGAATCCTATATAAGCATTTCCATCGGGGATGGGAAGCGGCAGCGGAAATCCATTCCGCTCAAAATAACCGCAACGGTTGTAGTAATCGGTGGTCGCCTCCGAAGCCTGGATCCAGGTCACCGCACAATTGAGCTGAGAATTCCCGGAAGGACAACAGTCGATCTCCTCAAAGGAAGGGTTGGGGATATGGGAAGGAGGTTCCGCGACCTGGCACTCACAATCCGGATCATTGAGATCGGTCAGACCATCTCCGTCGTCATCGATCGCATTATCACATATTTCTATTGGATTTTGGCCAAACGAAGAATACCCGGTCACATGGACCGCCCCCATGAACAAAATAATATATGCAACAATAGCCGGCATCCTGATCCATTGTGAATTCCAACCATGAAAAAAGGTGGGGTTGGTACCGCCAACTCACCGTTTCTAAATATACAATTTTTTCGAAAAACGGAAAATAAGTTTTTTGGGTACCCCGGCTTCGGATTCCGAAATCACAACCTTATAAAGCCACCATCGATAGGATAATCCGTGGCGGTGATAAAACCGGCCTGATCACTACAGATAAAAAGGGCCAGATCAGCGACCTCCTGGGGAAGCGCCATCCGGCCGATGGGTTGGGTTCTTGATAATGTCTCAAACATCTCTGCTTCACGACCCGGGTAATTGTTCCTGATATATCCATCCACGAACGGGGTGTGAACCCGGGCAGGGGATATCGAATTGCACCTGATCCCGTCTTTGATATAATCCTTTGCCACCTGATAGGTCATGGTCAACACGGCCCCTTTACTGGCGCTATAGGCAAATCGATCAGGTATACCGAGCGTAGCAGCGATCGAGGCCATATTGAGGATGGTACCTCCTTTTTGCTCTACCATATATGGCAATACACAATGCAGACAATTGTAAACCCCGCGGATATTGACCCGATAGATGCGGTCCATATCCTCTTCGGTGGTCGAAATGGCGGTACCGATATGAGCTATCCCGGCGTTGTTGATCAGGACATCAATCCGGCCTGACTCCTCTACGATGGCAGAGACGCATTGACGCACATTCTCCTGATTCGATACATCGCATCGGAGACAGGATATCCGGGATTCCAGATCAGCTTCCTTTATCACCTGGGTCGCCGTTTCATCATTGACCTCCAGCACGTACACACGTCCGCCCGCAAGAGCGAAGGTTTGGCTGATGGCCCATCCTATGCCACTACCACCTCCCGAAATCACTATCGTCTTGTTTGTGTAATCCATTAATTTTTCAATTTTTCTTACAAACTCACCCCTCTTTTCCAGGGTATGAAATCGTCCTGATTCAACATTTCTGCCTTCGTTCTGATTTCTCCACTCGCCACTTTGATAATGGTCTGCATCAGCTCCATCGCCGCATCCTCCAACGAAGCGGTTCCGTCGATGATATGTCCAGAGTTGTAATCGATGATATCGGGCATGCTTTCAGCCAGACGGGTATTGGATGAGATCTTAATCGTAGGCGACACGGGATTGCCCGTCGGAGTTCCCAGACCTGTCGTAAACAACAACAAATTTGCTCCACTCCCCACGAGAGCTGTGGTGGATTCCACATCATTCCCCGGAGAACACAACAGGGTCAGACCATCCTCCTTGACTTGTTCGGTATAATCCAGAATGTCTCTGATGGGTGACCTGCCTCCTTTTTGAGCGGCTCCCAGAGATTTGATCGCGTCGGTGATCAATCCGTCCCGGATATTCCCCGGGGATGGATTCATATCAAAACCACTCCCTACGGCTTCGGCCTTTTGGTTGTAGGATTTCATGAGAAATGTAAACTTGTCCGCCAGATCATCCGTGACCATTCTGTTCACGAGGTCCTGTTCGGCTCCAAAAAGTTCGGGGAATTCGGACAGAATAACCCTTCCTCCCTTCACAGCCAGGTAATCGGCCACGCGACCGACGGTCGGATTGGCTGAAATACCTGAAAATCCATCGCTGCCTCCGCATTCTACTCCCACGACCAACCTGGACAAAGGTGCCGGTTTCCGTTCGATTTTATTGGCTTCCCTAAGCGCTTCGATGGTCTTTCTGATCGTTTTTTTGATCAGATCGTCTACCGAATGAAAGGATTGTTGTTCAAACGCCAGAATCGGTTTATCAAAATCAGGATTAGTTTCGCGAAGGAGTTCGGTAAACAATTTCAATTGAAGGTGTTGACATCCCAGACTCAGAATAGTCACACCAGCCACGTTGGGATTATTGGCATATCCTGCCAGCAATTTCCCCAAAACGACGCTATCTTCCCGGGTACCGCCACAACCACCCTCGTGGGTCAAAAATTTTATGCCATCAATGTTTTCAAAAACCTGAGAATTCTTTGAACCATGACTGCCATTGACGGAACCGCTGTGGATGAGTTCCCGGACATAACTCTTGTAATCGTTTTCGTTGGCATAACCCAGTTCCGACAAGAGAGCTTCCCTGATCATCTTCAGGTTATTGTTTTCGCAAAAGACCATGGGTATGAACAACCAGTAATTCCGGGTTCCCACCTGGCCATTGGACCGGTGATAACCCTGAAAAGTAAGGCCCTTCAACGCACTCACGTCGGGTTCATTCCAGGTCACTGTCTCTACGGTGCGTTTATAATTATCGTTGCTGGCATGTGTGAGATTGGAGGTAGTCAGCAAACCACCTTCCTCGACTTTTTCAATCGCCTTTCCGACCAATACCCCATACATGATAACTTCATCTCCGGGATTGAGTTCCTGAAGAGAAAACTTATGTTTAGGAGGTATATTGTTTTTAAGGATCACTCCAGTACCGTTGTGCAGAATAGTCATACCGGCTGGTAATTTTTCCAAAGCGACCAAAACATTATCCCGGGGATGAATCTGGAGCACCTTGCTTTTTTCTTTAATTTTCACTTTGTCATTTTTTGGTATTTTAAATTTGCCGGTATGATGTAATATTACAATGTTATATAAAAGGTATGATTTTTTTTATTGATACGCGCGGTCAAGATGGGTATATCCTCCATCGACGTATATTATCTGACCAGTTGTATGCCCTGAAACTTTGTTGGAGAGCAAAAATACGGTCATATTGGCTATTTCTTGTTCTGTGGTAAATCTCTTCTCGAATGGGATTCGCGAAATTATCTCATTTTTTCTCTCCTCTGGATTGGGAAGACTGTTAATCCACCTGTCATACAGCGGAGTCCACACTTCTGCCGGGATCACACAATTGACCCGGATACTATGCTTAGCCAGATCCACGGCCCACTCCCGGGTCAGGGCATTAATCGCCCCTTTTGAAGCAGCGTAGCCGGATGTGTTCCCCTGTCCTGTATCCGCTACCTTGGATCCAATATTGACCACATTCCCTTTGGATGCTATCAATGCCGGCAATGTCTTTTGAACGAGGGAAAAAACATGAACCACATTTTTCTGATAACTTTCCAGAAAATCAGCCACGCTACCCTCCCTCAGGCTAACGCTGTCATTGACCCCCGCATTGTTGACCAGCCCATCGATCTTTCCATAGGTGTTCCATACATGACGCACCAATTCTTCTCTTCTGGCCTCATCGCGAAGTTCGATCTGGAAAAATTCCACCGTTCCCGGAAGGTCAGCCAATTCCTTCACCTTCTGATCTCCGTCCTGCTGCTTTCGCCCCGCTATGACGACCCTGGCACCTTCATTGACCAGAACCTCAGTGATAGCACCTCCTATTCCCTTGGACCCACCGGTCACAATAAACACCTTATCTCTGAGATCTAAATCCATATTTATTCTTTTGGTTCCGTTCCAACTTAAAAATCGATGAATTTACACATCTGATTTGGATAAATAAAATTTCTTTGCATTTCCACCCATTACATTGCTTTGCTCCTGGTTGCTCCATCCGCTCACATGATCGAGAATCACATCCAACACTTGTTGGTACGTTCCGGCCACATTGAGTACTGGCCAGTCAGATCCGTACATCAATCTGTCCGCCGTAAAACAATCCGCCGTGATCTCGAGGTATTTTCTGAGATCCTCCGGCGTCCATGAATACCAGTTGGCTTCGGTGATCATTCCCGACCATTTGCAGTACACCTGCGGATACTGGCTAATCTCCCTCATCAATATCTCCCAGCCCTTGTAATATCCGGATTTGATATACGGTTTGGCCAGATGATCGATCACAAATGGAGCCCTGGGAAACCGGTCGATCAATTCCAGAGCTGCAGCCAGTTGATGGGGATAAATCAGAATATCGTAGGTATAGCCCCTTTCAAATATAATTTCCAACCCACGACGAAACGCAGGTTGCATCAGAAACATCGGATCCTGTTCGGCCTGAACAATGTGCCTGAACCCGACCAATTTGTACTGATGGGCCAACGCATCCAGTTGGGTCTCCAGATGATCACTCCTCAGATCCACCCATCCGACCACTCCTTTAATAAAATCAAAATCCTCCGCCAGGTCGAGTAAAAATTGTGTTTCCGAAATCGACTGGTCAACCTGCACGGCAATGGTCCCGGTCACCTGGTTTTCTTTCAACACCTCTTCCAGATGTGCCGGCAGAAAATCCCGTCGGATCACAGACATGGAATCATCGATCCACCCGTGGGTTTGTGGGTTGTAATACCAAAAATGCTGATGTGAATCTATGATTTCCACAATAAACTACTTTAATACAAAATCAGTTGAATCAAAGATTTGTTCAGCCAATACCCATTTTTGTCCGGGATTTGACCCGGGAATGGCTTGTTGGTACTTCCACATCAGACTCTCCCACTCCTGAACTATTTCGCTGGATTGGTTGATCTGATCCTGACGTTCAAAGGTAAACGAATCCAGGACATCCATGACCATCGCCATCCGGTTTCCAAACCGGTAAATTTTCATGGACTCCACTCCAGCTTCGGTCATGCACCTGATCACTTCAGGCCAGACTTTCGTATGAAACTCTTCGTATTCTCTGATCAGAACCGGATCATCGACCAGATCAAGCAGCATGCAGTACCTCTTCATAAACCCGTTATTTTTCAGCCTTTATATGCCTTTACATTTTGTTTACTGGTGCCCAGACCGTCAATTCCCAGTTCCATCACGTCGCCGTCTTTCAGATAAAATGGCGGATTCATCCCCATACCGACTCCGGCAGGAGTACCAGTTGAGATAATATCGCCCGGCTCCAGAGACATAAACTGACTCAGATAATGGATGATAAAAGGGATTTTAAATATCAGATTGGAAGAACTTCCGTCCTGATATTTTTCTCCATTAACCGTCAGCCACAACCGGAGATCGTCCACGTTCCCGATTTCGTCCGGGGTGGCAATCCAGGGTCCGATCGGTGCGAAGGTGTCGCAGCTTTTCCCTTTGACCCATTGTCCCCCTCGTTCGATCTGGAACGCGCGTTCGCTGATGTCGTTGTGCAGTACGTAACCCGCTACGTGATGGAGGGCTTCTGCTTCCTCCACATACGAAGCTTTCTTTCCGATGACCACAGCCAATTCTACTTCCCAATCCGTCTTTTCACTCCCCCTGGGAATGACCACATCGTCGTAGGGTCCAATCATGGAACTGGTGGCCTTGAAAAAAACAACGGGTTCGGACGGTGTCGGCATGCCCGTTTCGGCTGCGTGATCTATATAATTGAGCCCGATGCAGATGATCTTACCTGGTCTGGCCAGGGGTGTGCCCCATCTTACTTCCTCAGCGACCTCCTTCAGAGTATCCCCCTCCAGCCGTTGGGCAAGACTGGCTATTCCATCGCTTCCCCAAAATTCAGCGTTGTAATCATCCACCAGATGGCTCACATCGTATCTTCTGTCCTCAATGACTACACCGGGTTTCTCCTCCCCAGGATTTCCGAATCGGATTAATTTCATGATTTTTTAAACTTCAATTTATTGAATAGATGCGCTAAATAATTAAAATATTCCATGATACCAATGGAAAATAAGAAATGTTAACCAAAAATATCCCTGGGACGTATTGGTTTGGCCGGCCCATACGAGCCCGTACCAGGTTTTATGTGGCAGGAAAAATGGTTCCGATCGAAGAAATGACTGAATGTAGTCTCGGAAATGAAATGAACGAGACCGATGGTGGTGAATGCACCATCGATGAAGGAACCGAAAAGCCCTCTTTTCGGGTGGGAGAGGACATAGCCTAAGTTCTGACCAGGCTTGGCGATGAAGATATGGGGCATTTTTACCCGCAGAGATCGGCCAAAATCTCGCGTACCGGGTAAAATGACGTAATCGGGCTTACTTGCTCTGGAGCGCATAATTAAATAATTGGCCGGCCTGATCTTCCGTATAAATACCAAGCATTCCCTGCTGAATCACTATTTCCTTCCCCCCTTTCACGGAGATATAGCGAAAGCCATAATTGACGGTGGTGGAATCCAGTTGAAAAGCGTACAAAAATCCGCTGGGCTCTTCTCTGAGAAATTCCTTAAACTGGGGATGGTTGGAAATTTCTTCCTTGTATTCCTTGACCGCCGTTGATTTATTATTGTAGGCAGGCGAGGAAAAAATTTGGATTTTATACCCATCCTCACCGGTCAGGGTGACATCTTTAAGGGCTCCTACTTCAGAAGTATTAATTTTTACGCTGTCAGGGGCCTGAATTTCGATTGGAATTCCGTACGATAACAAGTCTTTGTAGGGCAAATTTTTGTCTTCAGCGGAGCAGCTTATGAAAAAAATAAATAGACAACAATATAAAAATAATGTAGGTCTCATTGAAAATATTTAGTTAGTTTGCAAAGATCACAAAAATATCCCAGACTTCTATGATTATTGAAATAGCTGCCAATTCATACGAGTCCGCAAAAATAGCCAGCCAGGCTGGTGCTGACCGGATCGAGCTGTGCTCCAATCTGGAAATTGGCGGAACCACACCCAGTCCTGGCCAACTCAGGTGCGTCAAAAACAATTTGTCCATTCCGGTTCACGCGCTGATTCGCCCCCGTGGCGGAGATTTTGTCTACTACGAATCAGAATTGGAGGAGATCATAGAATCCATCAAATACTGCCGTTCGATCGGAGTAGAAGGGGTCGTGTTGGGGTTTCTGACCCCGGAAGGAGAAGTGGATGAAGTCAAAGCCCGGAAAGTGTTGCCCCATACCGAAGGACTCGTCACGACCTTCCATCGGGCATTTGACATGGTAACGCATCAGGAAAAAGCACTGGAAACTATTATCGACCTGGGATTTGACCGGATTCTGACCTCTGGCGGCCAACAATCAACCCCTGAAGGAATCAGGCAAATCGCCGCGTTGGTCCGAAAGGCTGAAGACCGGATTACGATCATGCCAGGCGGAGGAATCAATGAAAACAATATCGAAGACGTGATCCGGTTCACCGGTGCGTCGGAGTTTCACCTGTCGGGCAAAATCGTCATCAAATCGCCCGTAGAATACCGGAATAAAGCTCTCGAACTGGTCCACGCCGAAGATATCCATCCGTACAACTACCACCAAAGTAGTTTTGAAAAAATCAAAAAGGTGGTCGAGAAAGTGAAGGGTGGGATTGAGTAAATCAGGCAATAAATGCGAAGTCAAGGGTCAGGCAATGGGTCTGGACCCACGACAAGAAAATTGGTCAGGACCGATTACGCCTTAATTACACAACCCAGCGGTCTTGTCTCAGTAGGAGCCGGGTCATCCTGATTCTGCAAGGCCCGGATGGCGTTCTCGAGATATTTTTCTGTCACGGATTCGACGCTCTGGGCGCTGTTATCGATCGCCCCGCGGTATCGAAGCTTTTTCTCCCCATCCAGTAGAAAAACTTCAGGCGTCTTCACAGCTCCGAATCGGAGGTATACTTCGTCATTGTCGATGAGATATACCCCACTGAAATCTTTCTCCGAAACCCATTTACTGAGTTCGTCCGGATGATCACCGGGCTTAAGACCAGGGTCAATGGGATTGATCAGGACGACGGGATACCCCTGATCTCCGTAGACGTCCTGCAATTGTAATATTCGATCGTCATATAGCTTTGAAAATGGACAGGTATTACTGGTAAAGATGATTATGGTACCGGAAGTCCCGGCCACTTCTGAAAAAGAAATCATCGAACCATTGATGGACGGCAGGGTGAAATTTTCGACCTGATCTCCGATGGAGTACCTGACATCCTGTTGTTTGTTCCACCCAAAAAAACCACCGATAGCCGTTGCGGCTACTACCAACAAACCGACCAGACCATAGATTAAATTTTTCATACAATTTCTATTTACCTGATGTTGTCAAAACGGAAAATTGGTAGTTGTTCTTATCAAGTACATCGAGGAATTCGTTATCTATTCTAACTCCCCCGTTGGCCGACCTCAAGCCAATCTGGACTTCCCGGTCAGCATTATCAAAAACGGTCAGACGGATGTTTTGTTGTCCTTTATACTCTTCGATCAGATCCCGGAGTGTCGATACGAATCCTTCATCGATGTCAGCTACGGGTATGAACAACTGGACCGATTCGATGGATTTACTCGCCACCTCACGAAGTAGATTCACCGCATCCACAGAATGCCGTAATTCTCCGTTCCGGCTTTCGGCAAAGGAAACGGCCAGGTGAAGGAAATTACCACTTTCTATCAGGCCCTGATTATTGAGGAAATTTTTACCGCTGAGAAAGAATTCATAACTCCCGCTGAAGTCCTGTAAAGTGAAAACCCCGTACTCCAAACCCCTCTTGCTCACCCCTGCTCTGCTGCTCGTCACCAATCCACCCACCCGGAATCTGCGACCGTTCTGCTGGTATTCCTCCATCGTCTTCAGGTCGCAGTCGGTCAATTCTCTCAGAAAATGACAGACCTGATCCAGCGGATGTCCACTGGCATAGATCCCGACGATTTCTTTCTCGCGTTCCAATTCGTACATTTTTTGCCACGGTTCCGCCTCCGGAGGCACCGGGGGATCCAGAGTAATCGTAGATTCAAAACCAAACAAGGAATTTTCCATAGATTGCCGGGCTTCCCTGTACATATTTCCGTACCGGACCAGGTGTTCTATAAAGGTTTCATACTTCTCAGAAGGTTCAAAATATCGAGATCTCTCGATTCCAAACGAATCCATAGCCCCACTGAATACCAGGTTTTCTACGCTTTTTTTGTTGATGGACCGCAGATTGATCCGCTTGATAAAATCATCCAGGGAAGAAAAGACTCCCCCTTGTTCACGTTCTTCTACCAAAGATCTGGCTGCAGCCTCCCCCAGACCTTTGAGCCCGAAGAGTCCGATGCGAATATTTCGTTCATCATCCACGGTAAAATTCAAATCGCTCTTATTGACGTCAGGCCCCAGCACCTTGATCCCCATAGCTTTGGCTTCCCTCAGGAAAAATTCCAGTTTGGAAATGTCGGATGAGTTGTGCATCAGGACAGCAGCCATGAATTCTTCCGGGTAATGAGCCTTGAGGTAGGCCGTCTGAAACGCCACGATCGCGTAACACGTGGAGTGAGACTTATTGAACGCATAGGAAGCGAATGCCTCCCAGTCTTTCCAGATTTTCTCCAGGACGTGGGGATCATGCCCCCGTTCCTTGCCTCCTTCCAAAAACTTGGGATGAAGCTTGTCGATGATTTTTTTCTTCTTCTTCCCCATCCCTTTTCTCAGCATATCCGCTTCCCCCTTGGTAAATCCGGCGAGCTTCTGGGACAAGAGCATGACCTGCTCCTGATATACGGTAATGCCATAGGTACTGGCGAGGTATTCCTTCATATCCTCGAGATCGTAGGAGATTTCCTCCCGCCCGTGTTTACGCTCGATAAATTTGGGAATGTATTGCATGGGCCCCGGCCGGTACAGCGCATTCATTGCGATGAGGTCTTCAAACGTATTGGGCTCCAGAAGTTTGAGGTTCTTCTGCATTCCCGCGGACTCGTATTGGAAAATACCGATGGTTCGTCCTTTCTGGAATATCCGTTCATACGTCAACGGGTCGTCCAGAGGAATCTCATCGGGATCGATTTTGATCCCTTGCTTTTTTTCTATGATCCGGATCGCATCCTTGATGATCGTCAGCGTTTTCAAACCGAGGAAATCCATCTTGAGCAGGCCCGCGTCTTCCACCACCGAGTTGTCAAACTGGGTCACCAGCAATTCCGAATCCCTGGCCATCGAAACCGGGATGATCTTGCGGATATCATCCGGGGTGATGATCACTCCACAGGCGTGTAGTCCGGTATTCCGTACGGATCCTTCCAGGTTTCTGGCCGTCCGCAACATCTCCCCCACCAGGCTGTCTTCCTCCGACATGTCCCGGATGGTCCGCGCTTTAGCCACATCATCCGAATTCAGTTCGGCGAGAAATTTGGTGTCGATTCCACCGGGTCTCAATATATTTTCCAGATTGGCCTTGGGATGGGCAGGATACATTTTAGAAATCCGGTTGACCTCGCTGAGCGGCACATCGAGTACCCGACCGACATCCCTGATCGACATTTTAGCGGCCATTGAACCATAGGTGATGATCTGAGCTACCTGATGCTTGCCGTATTTTTCCACCACGTAATCGATGACCTTGCTACGGCCTTCATCATCAAAATCGATATCAATATCGGGCATGCTTATACGATCTGGATTTAAGA
>CALEIL010000093.1 GCA_937876435.1 uncultured Bacteroidota bacterium | reverse complement strand
AATTCAAAGGACTCTACTATGAAAATAAAGAAATATTCTATGCCTTCAGGTTTTTTGCTCCTTCTCGTTTTACCCCTCATATCCATGCTCTCATCATGTCAGGACAAAGCCGAAGCCGGAGCCGCCAGGGAAGTACCGGTTCGGGAGTATCCGGTTATCGAAATCCAGACTATGGACGTCCGAAATGAAAACAAATATCCGGCCACGATCGAAGGGGTCGAGAATATCGGGATAAGAGCCAAGGTAGACGGTTACATTCAGGCTATTTACGTGGATGAAGGCGAATATGTCCGGAAAGGCCAGCCTCTTTTCCAACTCGAAACACAGGCGATGAATCAAAATGCCGCCGCGGCTCAGTCCAATATCCAGGTCGCAGAAGCGGGAGTCCACGTAGCGCAGGTGGAAGTGGACAGACTCAAGCCCCTGGTTGCAAAGAACATCATCAGTGAGGTCCAGCTCAAAACAGCTGAAGCCAATCTGGCTTCGGCCAAATCTCAGGTAGAACAGGCCAAAAGCCAGTATCAGGGCGTGCGGGAGAATATTGGATACACCCGCATCACCAGCCCCGTATCCGGCTACGTAGGAAGAATTCCGTTTCGGCAGGGAACGCTCGTGGGACGCAATGAGTCCATGCCCCTGACCTACGTATCCAATATCCAGGACGTGTTTATTTATTTCGCGCTCAATGAGAAGGATTTTATCAACTTTACTTCCGGGCTGGAAGGGACTTCCATCCAGCAGAAGATAGATTCGATGCCAGCTGTGGAATTTATCATGGCCAACGGAGAGGTTTATAATCACAAAGGAAAAATAGAGACCATTACGGGTCAGATCGATCCGCGCACAGGAACGATCAATTTCAGAGCCAGATTCCCGAATCCTGAAAACATACTCCGGGACGGTGGAAGCGGGCTGATATCGATTCCATCGATATACGATGATGTACTGGTGGTACCGCTGCAATCTACATATGAAATGCAGGGAAGAAAATTTGTATATCAGGTCAATGGCGGGGATACGCTCAGATCACAACTGATCGACTATTTGGCCGTCGTCGACAACAAAGTGTTGGTCGCTGAAGGCCTCCGTCCAGGAGCTGTGATTCTGGCTGCCGGTGTCGGAAATGTGAGAAACGGGATGATCATACAGCCCAGAAAAGATGATTTTTCCAACTATATAGATAATATCACTCCGGTGTTCAGATAACTAAGACAAAAAAATGCTCAAACAATTCATCGATCGACCGGTACTTTCCACGGTTATATCCATCATCCTCTTGATACTGGGCTACCTGGGACTTCAATCCCTGCCCGTTACCCAATATCCGGAGATCGCCCCACCCACGGTTCGTGTCCAGGCGTCTTTTCCCGGGGCCAATGCCCAGACAATCCTTGAAAGCGTCATCATTCCACTGGAAGAACAGATCAATGGGGTAGAAGGAATGACATACATGACCTCTACCGCGAGCAATACCGGCTCGGCTTCCATCGAGGTGTATTTTGAGCAAACCATCGATCCGGATATCGCTGCGGTGAACGTACAAAACAGGGTTTCCAGGGCCAATGCACTGCTTCCGAGAGAAGTTGTACAGAGTGGGGTCATCACCCAGAAGCAGCAGACGAGCTCATTGATGTTTACCTCGATTTATTCGACGAATCCTGATTACGATGCGAAATTCATCCAGAACTATATCAACATCAATATCATCCCGGAACTCCAGCGAATCACCGGGGTCGGTGAAGTCAGGTCTTTCGGAGGGAACGTGTATTCGATGCGGATCTGGCTGTTGCCTGAACGCCTGGCTGCCTATAATCTGATCCCCGCCGATGTGATCGAAGCCGTCAATGAACAAAGCCGTGAAGCGGCTGCAGGGGCATTGGGTGAAAATGCCGGGAATGCTTTTGAGTATATTCTCCGATATCCTGGGCGATTCAATACGGAGGAAGAATTTGAGAATATCGTCATCAAATCGATCGAAGGTGGACAGCTTTTGAGACTGAGCGATGTGGCCGATGTCGAGTTTGGAACCCAAACCTACGCCGGAACAGCGATCGCCAATAACCATCCCGGAGTAAACTTTGGGGTGTATCAGACACCTGGTTCCAACGCTCAGGAAATTATCCTGGCCATAGAGGATAAACTGGAGGAGTTGTCCGAAGATTTCCCTCCCGGAATAGAATACCTGATCAATTTCAATGTCAATGATTTCCTGACCGCCTCGATAGACAAGGTGGTAGTCACCCTGCTCGAGGCTTTTCTGCTGGTATTTTTGGTAGTTTTTATCTTCCTGCAGGATTTCCGGTCGACGCTCATTCCCGCGATCGCGGTTCCGGTGGTTCTGCTCGGGACCTTCGCCGTGCTCT
>CALEIL010000092.1 GCA_937876435.1 uncultured Bacteroidota bacterium | reverse complement strand
GTCAAAAAAGATGAAGAAAAACATGATATGTATTTAGATTTTCGTGCACTAGTCTTATAAATTTACGGAAAATTTATATTTGGGTTGTTATGATAGCGCTGGAATTCTGTTTCATAAAAGGTTATTGTGACATATGATAATACATGCCTCATAATATCCAATTATACATCTTCCGTATGGGTATAGTTGCCGGGGCTGTGCTGGCTAGCCCCATTCGTTTGGTTTTTGTGATTACTTCTGAGTCGGGATTTCACCAATGACATAAGCGATACCAATAGAAAAAACCCTGCTCTTGAGCGATCCATCTTCGTCATCATCATCCGAATCAAAATTGATCAACCCAAAATGGTACCGCGCTTCTGCGGCAAGACCATTGGCAAATTGATAACCTGCGCCAAGGCTCAAACCAACATCCATATTTTTAAAAAGGTGCTTCGCATCCACGTCCGCCAGTTTATTCCTGGAACTCAGCAAGAAACCAATTCGTGGTCCTGCTTCCAGGTACCATTCGTTCATGGCTCTATATCGGAGTACGACCGGAAGGGTCAGGTAATTGTTCCCAAATCGGGGGTCTTCATCGAGGCTGGGGTGATCGTATTGATAGCCTTCCATGGAATACAGTAACGCGGGCTGCACCAATAGTTTGTCGGACAGATCTATATTCACATACGGCCCCACGTACAGGCCAGCAACAGAACCAATATCGGCTTCATAGTTTGCGATAAATTTCGCTGTGGCGATGTTTGCTCCGGCCTTGATTCCGATATACATTTGGGCATACGTGCCGCTTATGCTCCACCCGAGTACTAATGCGGTAAAAAGCAAGATTTTTTTCATTGTTATGGATTGTGTGATTGAACCTGGGCATTGGCGAATAACCCAATCTCCATTTTTTATAATCTTAAAAAGCTCCGCGCTCCCCTTTTAGTTGGCTCCGGGTGGCTTGTCAAACCGGATGACGGAGGGATTGCTCTTGAGTCCGGTGGAAGAGACCAGCGTATAACTTTCCTCCACCCAATCGCTGGTGGTGAATACCAGGGTAATGTAGCCGTTGATTACGCCATCATGCGTATCCGGTGCGGTGTTGTATTCACCGGAGTTGGTGGACCCATTGGACCGTTTAGAGGTGTACTCCACCCTGACCACCTCCATCCCATCGGGGGCTTCATAGGGAATGGAATACGTAAACTGGGTGCCCGTCAGGCCGTTGCTCAATTGACAACAATTCACCTCCGTTTTTTCTATGGTAACAGTTCCGGCTGTCAAGACAGATTCTGGTTCGTTGTCCTCCTTCTCGCAGGAATACAGGGACATCAGGACGATCGCCATCAGGGCGGTGGATGTATGGATTAGATTTTTCATGGTTCGATCATTTATGGATGAGTGTACTTACCTATATGTTCTTATATCCGGATTGGGACGATTCGGTCTGCCCTGGACTGTGATCTTTTCTGACGCCTGTAACCGCACGGTCATAGTTGTGCGTAGATGTTTTCGCCATGCCGGGTGGAGTTATGGTTGGTTCCGACCTGGTGTTCATCCATTGGAAGGTAACCGGGTCTGATCTGAAATACAAATCGATTGAGGAAACGGTAGGGATGATTGAGGAAACGGGATATGGTACACCTAGTTGACCAGGATAAATGTCATGGACTTTAAAAGTCGTTTGGACGACTTGTAACTATCAAAATAAAAGGTAAATTTAAAACGCATTTTTCTCCGAAACTAAATGCTATCAACTTAAAATACGTTTTAAGCAATTTCTTGACCTTTATAGACTATATGAAACGGAAAGCCATATGTGTTGCCTCGAATATTAATATAGCCATATCAGCGCCCGTTTTAAGAAAAATAAACTCATTAAAATCACTTATATGCTCTTTGCATTTCTTTATTTGCCCTGCTTCCAAAAAATGTGACCTATGAATATTCAGGACCAAATCCAACAATATATTGACGTTCAACCTGAGTCAAAGCGTCATGACCTCGAAACGTTGCATCAACGCATACTTCAATGGGTACCAAAATGTGAGCTGTGGTTTTTAGATGGGAAAGATGAGAATGGGAAAGTTGTGTCTAATCCTCAAATAGGATACGGCCTCCAAACCTTAAAATATACTAATGGAAGGACCAGGGAGTTTTACCAAATTGGCCTTAGTGCAAACACGACCGGAATTTCGGTATACATTATAGGCCTGGAAGACAAAAAATAACTGCCCCAAACCTACGGAAACACCTTGGGGAAGGCAAGTGTGACTGGGTATTGCATCAAATTTAAAAAGCTAAAAGACATAAATACTGACATTCTGGAAGCAGCTATTCGAGACGGAGTCGATCAGACTTAATAAGTGCAAATAGTTCAGGAATCAAAGCCGTAAACGGTAATAAGTGCAATCCAGTTCAACATATCTGTTGTGAATTACCTCCCCTTCAGTCTGGAGGTAAACTTACTGAAAGGAATCTTTATCCGGATTCAACACCTACAAAGGCTATTTTTACGGAGCTTACAGTCCTTGTAGTTTTCCCATACCCCGGATTATTTGTGAATTGCTTTCAAAATTTTATCTTTATAAGGAGCTTACAGTATGACTATTAAAAAACCATC
>CALEIL010000091.1 GCA_937876435.1 uncultured Bacteroidota bacterium | reverse complement strand
AACCCGAGGTGTAGAGGATGAAGCCGGTATCCTCCGGCCGGACGGCGCGGGCGGCACCAGGATCGTACGCCTCTTGCATGGCCGGCACGTAACGATCGGTCCGCCGAAGTGCACGAGCGTGGCGTTCCAGAGGTCTCGGACCCTGCCCCGTTGGTACCAGTCCTCGTCGCCCAGCTCTCTGGCGTAGGCGGCGGCGAGATCGGTTCCGTACAGCGCGCCGGTGAAAACCGCTGTGGGAAGGGTTTGTTGGAGTTTGGCGCGGTCGATGCCGTCGAGCAGGTCGGCGTGCCGGCCGGCGTGAACATTGCCAACCGCCGCTTCGTCGTCGATGAGGTGATCGGCTCGGTCGTCGTGTACTGCACGTTCGGCGCCGGTGGTCCGGACGGTGGCAGCGGTGCCCCGGATACGCATCTGTTCCGTGTCGAGAACGGCAAACTGCGCTACGCCCATACGTTGACGCATCTGCGTCAGACCGACTTCCAGGGCGGCGGTGGCGGTCAGGGCCAGGGTCAGCCTCAGGGCCAGGGTCAAGGCCAGGGTCATCGATGCCAAAGCTTCACAACAGGGAAGCCGCGCCTCATTGGGGATCCGACTCGAAGGTTTGGAACTGACCGATGGACAATGGCTTAATTTGCAATATCATGACATCCTGGAGCGACGAAGAGGAGAAATTGTTTTTAAGGCTGGAACGGTTCTGGAAAATGTGATTATAAAACCGGCCAATATCACCCTAAAAGTCACCGAAAAATGAAAAATTATTTGATTGGATTGGCCGGTTTTGTATGGTGGGCAATGGCCGTACAGGTGGAAGCTCAGACCATACAGTCCATTTCTCAGGGCATTTCGGCCCACGTCTACGGGCAGTACGCCAATTGGAACAGCAACTCTCATTTTTTGTCCGATATATCTTCAGATGATCCGTCCGGGATAGGCTTGGGAGTGGAACTGAGGTATGGCTTTTCCAGCATGATCAGCGGTTACTTATCGTATGGTACTGTGAATTTTAACAAAAACAAGGAATGGGAAACTTACAAATCCGGGATGTACCGGTTAGGAGGCCAGTACAATTTTGGAGGAACGACCGCTGCACTGAGACCCTACCTCAACGCCGGGGCCGTCTATCAGAATTTTAAGCTGGCCAGGATTTTTATCAACGATATGGGCACGACTGTCGTCGACAATGGGAAATTACTGTCAAAAGGAATCGCTGTGGAAGTGGGTGGGGGAGTGAAGTATCACGTGATTCCGGAATTCGTGGTGGAGTTGTCCGTAGCGGGTCAGTTTGGAAAATTGGGTTCAAATTTTGTCGATGGCAGGGAGTATGATTTTCAGGAAAAGATCGATACGCAGCACTTATTTGTCAGGTTGGGGATAGGATATTTTATTTATTGATAGATATACTTGGTGGGGAGGATTGGGCAATTTGCCCGGCAATCGGGCGGCATTCCACGGCGGATAGTGATGGATCAGAAACTCCTTGTTTAAATTTTCTTGGCCCGGCCGGGGCATTTCCCACACCTTTTCCCTTTTTTGAATTTCTTGCAGCATTTTTTCTTCTTGCCGCAGGAGGTACTACCCATGGGAGCTAATGTAAGCCGGAAGAATATCTGATCCGGATCCTGATTGTTGGTGTTAAATCGATTTAATGCCTTCATATCGAGTAATGAAGCGACAAATGTAGTGCAATAATCTTAATTAGATTAATTACAGATAATATTTTTAGTGAATTTTTTTTGCCTCAATTATAGGCGATGCGTGTCGACCCTTCGGACAATACGGTAGAATCCCCGGTCAAATCCTCCAGTCGTTCCAACAGATGGTATAGCGTGACCAATTCATGGACTATAAAATATTCATGAATTGTCGAAATATACACTTCGGTATACCCGGTAGCGAGAAGATTGATTTCCTTTTGGAGTCGTTGGTGATCTCTTTTTAACTCTCGCATGACCTCCAGTGAATTTTCATTGAAACCGGACCGATCCTTTTCTCCCAGATAATCTATAATATGCTGGAAATAAGAAAGGAGCCAGTCGAAATATCCTTTCAGGTATTCCTGGTTCAATTGGTAATCAGGTTCTCTGCGCAGAACCAGACCAATGTTGGAACAGACAGCTAATATGCTGGATGAATACATCACCCAGTATCCTATTTCTGAAGTATTGCCCCGTTTTGCCCTGGGTTCTGCCAGGATTCGCTGGTAGGCATGAGTAAAACCTCCCATGGCCAGGTGTGCATCCTTCCGGGCGACTTTGTAGTCAGTGAGGTCAAACCGGGGGCGTTTCAATTGTTCATAAATTTCATTGAAGTAATTCCACGTAGCCTGCAACGAATGAGTCATGTAGTATTTGATGCTTCTGTTTTCCCAGTATGGAAACAGTAGTCGGATCGAGAAAACGCTGAGAATGGCGGCCAACAAGGTGTTGGAGAATCGGAAGATAGCTGACGTTTCCATATTTCGGTCCAGGAATGCGTATAGAAATAAGATATATATGGTGAAAAACCCAGATGCCACGGTATAATTGCGGTTGAGAAAGGCAAATCCTCCAAAAAAGGCAATCAGAAATACCACAGAACTCAGAAAATGGTCCGGATCCAACACCAAAAACAATCCATACCCTACCACCACCCCGATCGTGGTCATCGCCACCGTCGCCACGTGCGCCGGTTCGGTCGGCCGCAGCCGGGCGAGCACGGCCTCGGAGTCGTCGACCTGCCCCTGACCGGCGAGCGCCTCGCTCAGCACGAGACCGGCGTCCGCACGGGCCGTACCGCCCGCGGCGTGCGCGGCATTCGTCTCGACGAGGGGCAGCAGGTGATCGCCGACTACAAGCAGAACGGCCAGCAGCTGTTCTT
>CALEIL010000090.1 GCA_937876435.1 uncultured Bacteroidota bacterium | reverse complement strand
CCAGTTGCTGGAATCCAGATTGGACAACACCGTGTACCGAATGGGTATTGCTCCTACGCGACGGGCTGCTCGTCAATTGGTGAACCACAAACACATCGCGGTCAATGGTATCCTGACCAATATTCCATCAGCTAAGCTGCGTCCTGGCGACGTGGTGACCGTCAGAGGTAAATCTCAGGGTATGGAAACCATCGTAGAATCGGTAAATAATAAATCTGATGTGCGAAAATATCCCTGGCTTGAATTTAATAAAGACAAGATGGAAGGTACCTACATTACCGTTCCTCAGCGTGACCATATTCCGGAAAACATTAATGAACAATTGATTGTTGAATTGTATTCTAAATAAGAATTGCACAAACCGCACATGGGCAAAGGCTAGTTGGTCTTTGCCTTTGGTCGTTATATAGTAACATTAAAAATATCGTATATGAGCCTGCTTAATTTTCAGAAACCAGATAAGATTATACTTCAGAAAGCCGATGAATTTGATGGACAATTTGAATTCAAACCTTTGGAGCCTGGCTTTGGTCAGACTATCGGGAATAGTCTGCGCAGGGTTTTGCTTTCCTCATTGGAAGGTTATGCGATTTCTTCGATCCGGATTGCTGGTGTGGACCACGAGTTCAGTACCATCAAAGGGGTCGTGGAAGATGTAATAGAAATCGTTCTGAATATCAAGCAAATCAGGCTCAAGAACAAACTGGAAGATCCGGATCTGGAGGAAGAAAAAATCTATCTGACTCTGAAAGGCAAAGAAGAATTCCGGGCAGGGGATATCGAAGATCATACCAACGTATTTAGCGTCACCAATCCCGATCTGCTGATTTGTACCATGGATCCTTCTGTCAATCTGGAGATGGAATTTACCGTGACCAAAGGGCGGGGATACGTGCAGGCAGACGAAAATTTGCCGGAGGACAGCACTATCGGAATTATCCCGGTGGATGCGATCTATACTCCCATCAAAAACGTTCATTACAGCATCGAGAATACCAGGGTTGGCCAGCGTACGGATTACGAAAAACTGAATATTTCAATCCAGACCGATGGAACCATTCATCCCGAAGATGCCATTAAGGAAGCGGCTAAGATATTGATCCAGCACTTGTTGCTGATCACCGATGACAACATCACCTTTGAAGCAGATTCTCAGTCAGAAGACGACATCGTCGATGAGCACATCCTGCACATGCGCAAACTGTTGAAAACAGCTTTGGAAGATCTTGATTTGTCCGTGAGGGCTTACAACTGTCTGAAGGCTGCCAAAATCAATACGCTGGGAGAACTCGTCCAGTACGAAGAACACGAACTGATGAAGTTCAGGAACTTTGGTAAAAAGTCTATGGTGGAAATCGAGGAGCTCCTGGATGCAAAAGATCTTGAATTTGGCATGGACCTGGCTCCGTACAAGCTCGACGAAGAATAAATCACTAACCATTAATATTGCAGTAACTGTAGAGGCTATGACCTCTGGTGCTGCGAAGTAAATTTAAAATCAGTAACACAAAATGCGACACGCCAACAAACTTAAAAAGATGGGCCGGACTTCCTCTCACAGGAAGGCTACTTTGCAGAATATGTCTGTAGCCCTGATCAAACACAAAAGGATCACCACGACGCTGGCCAAAGCCAAGGCACTCAGACCATTTCTGGAGCCTCTGGTGACCAAGACGCGCGCAAACAATATGCACGCCCGACGGGTTATTTTCGATTACCTGCAGGACAAGGAAGCCGTGAAAGAAATGTTTGGTCCGATTCTGGTGGCTATTGGAGACAGACCGGGTGGGTACCTGCGGATCATCCGAATGGGATATCGGAAAGGTGACGGAGCCCAAATGGCGATGATCGAATTTGTGGATTTCAACGAAACATACAATCCCAACGATGGGAATATTCCGGGCCAAAAGAAGACCCGAAGAAGCCGTCGTTCTCGTGGAGGAAGTGGCCAGAAAGCGGTCGCCGGAGCAGCGGTCGCCACCGCAGCCTCATCCTCCGGGGAGGAAGAATAATAATTTTAAAAAGTCGGTTTTTACCGGCTTTTTTTTTGCTTATGACCGACTCGTTTTGGTTAAAACCAAATGTTTCAGGTATATTTGCAGCGATCCAAAAATGAGTTAATATGACAGACCAAAACGCACCGGAAAAAGCTTATCTTGTATTAGCTGATGGAACGGTGTTTACCGGTCATGCGATTGGAGCAAAAGGCACCACAACGGGTGAAATTTGTTTCAACACGAGCATGACGGGTTACCAGGAAACCTTCACGGATCCTTCTTATTTTGGACAGATTCTGGTCAGCACCAACGTGCATATCGGCAATTATGGTTGCAAGGAAATCGAGCAGGAATCCAACGGCGTTAAGATCGCAGGATTCGTATGCCGGAACTTCAGCGAACATTTCTCCCGCAAACAAGCGGATCAGTCCTTACAGAATTATTTTGAACAAAATAACCTGGTCGGAATTTCCAACATCGATAACCGTGCTCTGGTGCGCAAGATCAGGACAGAAGGCGCGATGAATGCCATCATTTCTTCGGAGATCAAAGAAGTGGAAGAGCTGAAACGTCTCGTTCTGGAAGTGCCTTCCATGGAAGGACTGGAACTCGCGTCCAAAGTGGGTATTTCCGATGAATATCACGTGGGTATGGAAGATTCAGAAATCCGGATAGCCGTAGTAGATTATGGGGTGAAAAATAGCATCCTGGAGAACCTGGCATCCCGGGGAGCCTATATTCGTGTTTTTCCTGCTTCATCCACGTTCCAGGACGTGATCCATTGGAACCCCGACGGTATCTTTATTTCCAATGGTCCCGGTGATCCGGCATCTATGGATTACGGAATAGAAATGGCCCGGCAGGCCATCTATGATAAACGGCCGGCATTTGGGATTTGTCTTGGTCACCAACTGTTTGCGCTCGCCGCCGGAATACCTACCTATAAAATGCACCACGGGCACCGGGGGGCCAACCATCCGGTTCTCAACGAGGTAAGTGGACTGGGAGAGATCACTACCCAAAATCATGGTTTTGGCGTAAGTCCGGAAGCGATCGAAGAAAATCTGCATAAGGTGGAGATTACGCACCGCAACCTCAATGATCAAACCATCGAAGGGATCCGGATCAAGGATCAAACGGCCTTTTCGGTCCAGTACCATCCGGAAGCGTCCGCGGGACCACACGATTCCCGTTATCTGTTTGATCAATTTATATCAGAAGTCAAAAAATATAAAAACATAACAGCATGAGCGCAATTATAGAAATTAAAGGCAGGGAAATCCTTGATTCCCGTGGCAATCCAACCGTAGAGGTTGAAATAGTAACGGAATCTGGTTTTACCGGTAGGGCAGCAGTCCCCTCTGGAGCCTCCACCGGGAAGTACGAAGCGGTCGAGCTTCGCGACAAGGACAAGGACCGGTTCCTGGGGAAAGGAGTGCTCAATGCCGTTGACAACGTCAATGACGTAATCTCCAGAGCTTTGATCGGTACCGAAGTCAGTGACCAGCGTTATCTCGATGATCTGATGATCGAACTCGATGGCACCCACAATAAATCCCGGTTGGGAGCCAACGCTATCCTGGGTGTTTCTCTGGCCGCTGCCAAAGCCGCTGCCAATGAATTTGGTATGCCTTTGTACCGGTATGTAGGTGGGGCCAACGCGCACATTCTGCCCGTGCCCATGATGAATATTCTCAATGGAGGATCCCACGCGGACAACAGCATCGATTTTCAGGAATTTATGATTATGCCGATCGGGGCAGATACCTTCAGTGATGGACTCCGCATGGGGACCGAGGTATTCCATCACCTCAAGTCGGTTCTTCAGTCCAAAGGTTATTCGACCAACGTAGGAGACGAGGGAGGATTTGCACCCAATATCAAATCCAATCAGGAAGCGATCGAGATCGTGCTCCAGTCCATTGAGAAAGCGGGTTATGTGGCAGGAGATGATTTTTATATCGCGATGGATGCCGCTGCTTCGGAGTTCTATGATCGTGACAACAAGGTCTATCATTTCGCCCAGTCAGATGGACGGAAATTGTCTTCCGATGAAATGATCGAATACTGGAAAGAGTGGGTCAACAATTATCCGATCTTCTCCATCGAAGACGGGCTGGATGAAGACGACTGGGAGGGATGGACCAAACTGACCGACGCCATTGGGCAGAAGGTTCAGTTGGTAGGGGATGATCTGTTCGTCACCAACGTGGACAGACTCGAACGTGGAATCATCGCGGGGGCAGCCAATTCTATCCTGATTAAGGTCAATCAGATTGGAACGCTGACAGAAACCATTGACGCGGTCAGCCTGGCCAATATCAACGCTTATACCTCGGTCATGAGCCATCGGAGCGGTGAAACCGAAGATGTGACGATAGCCGACCTGGCTGTAGCTTTGAATACGGGTCAGATCAAAACGGGCTCTGCCTCCCGTTCAGATCGTATTGCAAAATATAATCAATTGTTACGGATTGAAGAACAATTGGATAGCAGCGGAATTTATTTGGGTAAGGCGTTGCTCGGATAGAAATATTTTCTATATTGGAGGAGTTTTTTAACAACGTGCGTCTTAGGGCAAATAAGCACCACCAAAAACCAATATCATGAAAATAATCAGGAACAGTTACGGCCGGTTTTTATCCGCTATACCACCCATTTTTCTCAACAAATATATCGTAGCTTCGATGGCATTTGGGGTGTGGATGGTGTTCTTCGATCAAAACAAACTAACGAATCAGTTTCAACTCAGTCAGGAGATCAACGAACTGGAACGAAATAAGGAATACTATCTGGAGCAGATTCAGGTAGTCACGGAAGCCCGAAAGGATTTGAACAGCAATCTGGAAAAATTTGCCCGGGAGAAATATTATTTTAAAAAAATGGATGAGGACGTTTTCATCATCGAAAAGAATTAAATCGCATGTCAATACTTGTCAACAAAGATTCAAAAATAATCGTGCAGGGGTTTACCGGCAGTGAAGGGACATTTCACGCCAGCCAGATGATCGAGTACGGCACCAACGTCGTCGCCGGTGTCACGCCCGGTAAGGGTGGACAGAAGTTCGACGACCGAGTGCCGGTCTTCAACACCGTCGCGGCCGCGGTGCAGGCCACCGGCGCGAACACGAGCGTCATATACGTACCGCCGATGTTCGCCGCCGACGCAATGATGGAGGCGGCAGCCGCGGGCATCGAGCTCGTCATCTGCATCACCGAAGGTGTGCCGGTTCTGGACATGACGCGCGTGCAGCCGTACATCACCGAACATGGCGCACGGCTGATCGGCCCCAACTGTCCCGGCGCAATTTCACCCG
>CALEIL010000089.1 GCA_937876435.1 uncultured Bacteroidota bacterium | reverse complement strand
GGTCAACGAGAACAGTGGACCGCTGTTCAAGGTCCGGAACGATCCACGGATTACCCCCATCGGTCACTTCTTACGCAAGTACAGCCTCGACGAGCTCCCGCAACTCATCAACGTACTCAGAGGCGAGATGTCACTCGTGGGCGCCCGCCCTTACCTGGTCCGGGAACTACCCGTGATGGGCAGCTACGCCCAGATTATCCTGCAGGCAAAACCGGGCATGACCGGACTGTGGCAGGTGTCCGGGCGCAACGAGCTGTGGAACGAGTCCGCCGGCAGCCTGTACCGCCAGGCCGTGGCCGCCCCGCTCACCGAGGCCAGCACCGTGCTCGGCCGCGTGGGTATCCAGGATATACTTCTGAAATTTGATGTGCAGGATAGACGGAATCAACTGTTCCAGGACGGTCTGCTGATCGGGCTCGAATATGTAATCTGCCCGGTAGCTTTCAGTTGACCGGGACTGTTTTTCCCCGATACCGGAAATTTTTCTCACGGGCAAAAACCGGGAGGCTGTGGGTACCTGAACCGCTGCATTTTTGAAATTACTGTACACCACTTCGATCCGGTCGGTTTCCTCCGCGAGGAACCGATCCATCAGCGATTGGGATACCCGCATGAGATTCTGATAATCCAGGTCCTCAAAAAGATTGACAAACTCAGTATTCAGGAGAATACCGGGATAATTCTTGCGAAAATAATCGGCTCCCTTCTTGCCGATAGCCAGCATTTCTACCTGACCCTTGCTGAGTTGATCTGCGTACTTATTCTGTACCAACTGAACAGCCTGTTTGATCAGATTGGAATTGAAGGCACCGGCCAGCCCCCGGCTGGAGGTGATCAACACTATAAGAATCTTTTCCGGATCTTTGGTGCTGCTGAAATTATTGTCCATATCCTGATCCAGGTTGGACAATATATTGCGCATGATGTGATCCAGTTTGTCGGAATAAGGCCGGAGTCTCACGATGGCATCCTGAGCCCGTCGCAATTTGGACGCCGAAACCATTTTCATAGCTTTGGTCGTTTTCTGTGTGTTGATCACAGAACTGATCCGCTCCCGTACTTCCTTTAGATTCGCTGCCATCGTTGGTTATTTAACCTTAGAAATATTTATTATCCAAACATTTTCTCAATGTCGGTTGCCACTTTTTTGACAATGTCCAGATCCTCATTATTCAACTTACCTGTCCGGAAATTTTCCAGGACGTCAGCATGGCTGGTTCTCATCTGCGACAAAAACTCATCCTCAAAATCCTGAACTTTGTTGACCGGAATCCGACGCAGAAGATTGTTGGTACCCAGATAAATGATAGCCACCTGTTCTCCGACGGGTACCGGAGAATATTGATCCTGTTTCAGAATCTCCACGTTACGGGCTCCTTTGTCGAGAACCAATTGAGTGGCGGCATCCAGGTCCGAACCGAATTTGGAGAACGCTTCCAGTTCCCGGAACTGCGCCTGATCCAGCTTCAGTGTACCCGATACTTTTTTCATGGACTTGATCTGCGCCGAACCCCCTACCCGACTCACGGAGATCCCCACGTTGATCGCGGGCTTGATCCCTGAGTTAAACAGGTTGGTCTCGAGGAAAATCTGACCATCGGTGATCGAAATCACGTTGGTAGGGATATAGGCAGAAACGTCACCCGCCTGGGTTTCGATGATAGGCAAGGCGGTCAAAGAACCACCTCCTTTGATCAAACCGGCATCCACGAGGGACTGCGGCAGGTCGTTCATATTTTGAGCGATCTCATCGTTGCTGATAATTTTGGCTGCACGTTCGAGCAAGCGGGAGTGAAGATAAAATACGTCTCCCGGGTACGCCTCACGTCCCGGAGGTCGACGAAGCAACAGGGACACTTCCCGGTAGGCCACTGCCTGCTTGGACAAATCATCGTACACGATCAATGCAGGGCGACCGGTGTCCCGGAAAAATTCACCGATAGCTGCACCGGCGAAAGGTGCGTAAAACTGCAACGGAGCAGGGTCAGCAGCAGAAGCGCTGACGATGACCGTATAAGCCAGTGCTCCCCGTTCTTCCAGAACCCTGGCAACCTGAGCCACGGTGGAAGATTTTTGGCCGGAGGCTACGTATATACAAAAAACAGGTTCACCCCGATCGTAAAATTCTTTTTGGTTGAGGATGGTATCCACCGCGATCGCCGTTTTACCCGTACCCCGGTCACCGATGATCAGCTCTCGCTGGCCCCGACCGATCGGAATCATCGAGTCAATGGCTTTGATACCGGTCTGCAGCGGTTCGGTCACCGGCTGACGGAAAATAACCCCGGGAGCTTTTCTCTCCAGTGGCATACTGTATGAAGTACCGCTGATCGGGCCTTTTCCATCGATGGGATCTCCGAGTGGATTGATCACGCGGCCCAGAAGACCCTCGCTTACGTTGATGGAAGCGATCTGTCCGGTTCGTTTTACATTGGATCCTTCGATAATAGAATCGCTGGGACCCAGCAATACGACACCGACGTTGTCTTCCTCCAGGTTGAGCGCGATCGCCTGAGTGCCGGAATCAAATTCCACCAACTCCCCTGCCTGTACACTATTCAAGCCATAGACCCGGGCTATTCCGTCCCCTACAGACAATACCGTTCCTACTTCCTGCAATTCTGCCACCGTTTTGGCACCAGAAAGCTCCTGTTTGATTATTGCGGATATTTCATCAGGTTTTATCTCAACCATGTTTTACAATTTTTGTGTCTTCTAAAAAAATTAGTTAACCAGTTTATTCTTAAGTATGTGGAGTTTGCCCCGTACCGAAGCATCGTATTGTTTATTGTTGTATTCCAGTATAAATCCACCGATGAGGGCAGGATTCACGCGGGTTTCCAGATTAATGTTGGGTTTTGTCGTTCCGGAATCGATCAGCTTCTTTCGAATGTTTTGCAGCGATTCCTCGCTGAGTGGTGCAGCTGAAGTCACGATCACATTGGTGATGCCCTTGTAATCATTGTACTGTTCAAAAAAGGAATTGGCTATTTCGGGAAGCGCGTCTTCTCTTCCTTTCCGGGTCACGACTTCTACAAATTTCAGTGTCAATGGATCCCACGAAGAACCGAAAACTTTCTGAAGTATGGCATTTTTCCGGCCTCCCCGGATGGTTGGATTCATTAGCAAATTCACCAGATCTGATGACGCCATAGAATCTCTGAAATGTTTCATATCCTGATACACCCGGTCGACTTTGGAAGAGTCTATCGCCAGTTCCAAAAGTGATCTTGAATATCGTTCCGCTACTCGTATTGATGCCATGTTCCCTTATTTCTTACGATAGATGTATATCGTCCACCAGTTCATTGATCAGCCGGGTTTGTTCCGTATCGTTGGACAAATTCCGTTGCAATACCCTTTCGGATACTTCCAGCGCCAGTGATGTGATTTGATTTTTCACGTCGTGAAGAGCCGCCTTCTTTTGATTTTCGATCTCTACGTTGGCCTGAGCCAGTATTTTCCGGGCTTCCTCACTGGCTTTGTCCTTTGCTTCCTCCACCAACTTGTTGCTTTGGCTTTTGGCCTCTTTCAACAACTGGGCGCGCTGAGCTCTGGCCTCATCCATCATACGGGTATTCTCCTCCTGGATCCGGCGCAATTCTTCCTTGGCTTTGCTGGCATCCAATAAGGCATCCTGAATGTGATTTTCACGGGTCACCAGGGCATTGGCGATGGGTTTAAACGCGAATTTGCCAATCAGAAACCAGAAAATCAGGAAAAACAGCAGTGTCCAGAAAAACAAACCCGGTTCGGGTCGGAGGACGTTAAATTCGGCTAAAACAAACATATCGTGTGATTAACTTTTTTCAAAATAAGGTAGTTCATCTGCCAATCGCAGTCTAAACTACCTTGTTCAATTTCAATACCTTATTAGGTCAGGAAGATAGACAATACGATCGCGATCAGAGCAACCCCTTCTACGAGAGCGGCCATCAAAATCATGTTTGATCGAATGTCATTTACTGCCTCAGGCTGACGTGCAATAGATTCCATCGCTTTACTACCGATCCAGCCGATTCCAAGTCCGGCTCCGATAACAGCGAGTCCTGCTCCTATTGCTGCAATTGATCCTGTCATAATTAAATTATTTATATATAATGATTAAATCCAAATTTATATACCCACTATCAATGGGCTTCTTCTATCGCTGCTCCTATATAAGACGCAGTGAGTATTGTAAATACAAATGCCTGAACCAGAGCCACCAGGATCTCCAGTGCCATCATAAACATCGTCAGCAAAGTTGACAAAACCAATCCGGGAACTGATCCGGCCATATTCTGACCAGCATCGTTGAATATAAACAACAAACTCACAAAGATGACGATCATCACGTGCCCTGCGGTCAGGTTGGCTGCCAAACGCAGCGTCAATACGATGGGCTTCAAAAAGACACCCAAAAACTCAACGATCGTCAGGATTGGTTTGACAAAAACCGGGACGCCGGGCATCCAAAAAACGTGTTGCCAATAAGGTTTCTTACCATTGATATTGGTCACTACAAAAGCGACCAGGGCCAGTACCAGCGTAAATGTAAGGTTTCCGGTGACGTTGGGATTTCCCAGGAACGGGATCTGCCCTATAAAGTTGAGCGTAAGAATCAAAAAGAATAAGCTCATCAGAAGAGGAAGATATTTCAGATAATGCGCTCCCAAAAATGGTTTGGCGACTTCGTCTCTGATAAAGATAAATATCGGCTCGAGAAAAGACTGTATCCCTTTAGGCGCCTGAAGCGGATTGTTTTGATACCTTTTGGCGGCTTTGATGAACACCCATAGCAACAATGCCATCACGGCGATCAATGTCACCACGTTTTTGGTGATCGAAAAATCATAAAATGACGTCAATCCTCCCCCCAGGACACCTCCGTCCAGAGTCGATTTATTTTCAAGCTGGAAGGTTTCTCCATTGTGATGCAGATACACCACTTCTCTTTCGCTGCCGCTTTCTGAAGTTTCATTTTTGAGTTCGTAGGGATGATCTCCGGTCAACTCCACTTTCCCCATCGGAAATCCAGTGTCGGTTATCCGCCGGATGATTCCTTCTACCAGGACGTACCGATCGTATGCGTAGTGTCCGTTGCCGTGGTGTCCGATGCCAAATTTTCCACTGGAAAACGCATTCCACCCATCCGATTTGGAATACACGATGACGGGCAATGGAAGTTGGGCGAAGCCGAGAGAAAATACATTTTGATCTGAAATATGGTGGAGAGTGGTATTGGTGGGGTCGTAACCCTCCTTCTCTGATTCTTCCACGTGAGAACCGGTATGTTCTTCCTGAGCGAATCCGATTTGCGGACTTGTAAAACTCACAAAAACAAGGAAAAACAAACTAAATTTTAGGATCAAATGACGGCTCATATGCATCGTAAAAGTGCGCTTTTTAAAAGATGGGGCAAAGATATGATTATTAGATTAAAAGGGCAAAGAAAATAAGAAAGTTATTTCCACTGGTTTTCGGTTATCGAATAAATCGGGAAGCACACATCTCGGTATTGAGTATTAGGAGTTAAATTGTTGTTTGATGGGGTCATGAGCCAGAAAGATGTTGTGAAGAAAAGGAAACAGGGGAAGGAGGTCGATGGTATTCAACAGGCCGTGGCCCGGCGGACGTTATGAAAGATAGA
>CALEIL010000088.1 GCA_937876435.1 uncultured Bacteroidota bacterium | reverse complement strand
AAGACTGCGAAGAAATCCCGAATCCATCGGTCACTATCACCAAGACGGTGACGGACGGACCGACTTCCACTGGCAACGTGAATGAATACACGATCACCTATGAGATCGAAGTGAATAATGATAGCGAAGCGTTAGCTTTCTACGACCTGTCGGATACGTTGAAATACGGAGCCGGAGCGATTATTGGGGATGTGACAGCGGCGTACGTGGCTGGCGGAGACGGCTTGAATACTACATTGAATGCAGCCTTTACCGGACAGACCGGTAACTACCTGATCGTGGACAACGAGACGGTTGCGGCAGGTGCTACAGATACCTATACCGTGACGGTGACCTTTACGGTCGACCTGGATGAGGTGACCGATCAGAGTGCGGACTGCGAGTTGCAAGAAGGTGAACGGGGCACGGGCTTACTCAACGTAGCCGAAGTGAGCGATGGGGTTCCATCCCAGAGTGACGATGTCTGTGAGGATATTCCAAATCCATCTGTCGTACTGGTCAAGACTGTTTCTACAGGTCCTTCATTAACAGGTAATGTGAATGAATACACGATAACCTACAAAGTAGAAGTGACCAATGATAGTGAAGCAACAGCTTTCTACGATTTGCGCGATACGTTGCGTTTTGGAGAAGGAACTTCCATCACTGCCGTCTTAGCGACCTATACCGGCGGTATTTTAAATGGTACCGATCATACAGGTGATTTTGACGGACAGAACGATTATCTGCTCGCGGAAGAAGTAGCCATTGCGCCTGGTGCAACAGACGTTTTCCAGATCATAGTGACCTTTGTGGTAATCCCTGAGGAAGTTACCGATGAAAGCTCTGACTGTATCCTTACGGCGGATGAAGAAGGCTCCGGTCTCCTCAATGTTTCCGTAGTGAGTGGAGGAGTACCTGTTCAGCGTGATACGGCTTGTACCAACATTCCATTGATCTGTAATACAGTGATTGTGGAGCACGTCAGCTGCAATGGAGGTATTGATGGAATTGCCACGGCTAGTGCTGTGGGAGGCGTACTACCCTATACATATGAATGGTCCAATGGGGAATTTACTGCCACGGCTGATTCTTTAGGCGCCGGTACTCATACCGTGATCATACGAGATGCTGAAGGCAATACCAGTACCTGTATGGTAGTGATTACAGAACCTACTGCCATATCCTGCTCTATCGAGGTGACCAGTCCTGAAACGTGTAACGTGGGTAAGGATGGTGTGATCGAGATAACCGCCACCGGCGGAACGGGATCCTACGTGTACAGTCTGGATAGTATGACCTTCCAAACTAGTAACGTATTTGACACATTGACAGCGGGTGAGTACACGGTTTTTGTACGAGATGAGAACGGTTGTGTATCTACCTGTATAGTGACAGTCGGTCGAAATCCATGTGCTTCAGTAGGAGATTATGTATGGGAAGATTACAACGATAATGGAATTCAGGATGCTTCTGAACAAGGCATAGAGAATGTCATAGTGATATTGTCTGATAATAACGATAATGAAGTAAGGCGGGATACCACTGATGCCAGTGGTCAATATCTGTTCGATCCTGTAGATCCTGGTACGTACATAATTACTTTCGAATTGAAAGATGGTTATGTGTTTGCCAAAAAGAATGTGGGTTCAGCTACAGAAGACAGTGATGCAGATCGTACGAATGGAGTTACAGAATCTTTTGTGCTGGGGGATAACGAACAACGACTGGACATCGATGCGGGTATGTTGATACCACGTGTGGAAGTGACGGCTGTTCCGGATTGTATTCAGGATGCGCCCTGGCTCCGATACGAAATCCAGCGATTTGGACTCGATCCCGATGCCCCTTTGACCTTAAGCTGGATTTCAATGACTGACAATTCAGTTATAACCAGCCAGGTTTTGAATAATGATGAGGGGCATGTTCTATGGCCTGGAGCCGAGGTGGATAATACCGGTCAGGCAATAGCGTGGCCAGGTTGGGTTCAGAATCCTGATGGATCATGGTATTCCATACCAACAGATCTGCGAGAAACGGTAGCTGTGGAATTTTCGATCAATCCGGAAGTGAGGGATACTATCGTATATCCACCGTCAGAACCATTCTGTAGTGCCAATCCTAAAGCAGAAATCGGGGATTACGTATGGGTCGATTACAATGGAAACGGTTTCCAGGATGAAGGCGAACCGGTAGTGCCTGATGTCAAGGTATATCTGTTGAACGAGTTGGGTCAGGTAGTGGACAGCACTTTAACCAATTCTGAAGGTAGATATTTCTTCTACCCAAGATTGGGAACATTCCAGGTCCGGTTTGTAATTCCTGACGGTCAGCAAACAACGATTCCAGGGGATTTATCCAATGATGAAATTGACAGCGATGGCGATGAAACTGGTCTGACACGACAATTCAGTGTTAATCCAGGTGAACGCAATTTCAACTATGACCTCGGATTGCTTTGCGTACCAGTCTATATAGTAGTAGATCCTTACAAGGAGATATTGTGCAGCGAGCCGATTGTTTTTGACCAGCCCGAATACATCAACTTGCAGCCTGGTGCACAAGTGGATGTGAGCACGGAGTATTATATAGGTGGATTTTCTGATTGTCGACACCGTAGGACCTGGAGAGTTTACAATGCTTGCGGGGATTTGTATACAGCTACCCAGATCATCAAAGTAATCAATCCAGAGCTACCTGAGCTCCGACCAATACATCCGGCTCTTGATGGTTTGGCCGATGGGGATTCGGTCTATTTCGAATGCAGTAAACCGATGTTCTTCACGACCGATGCATTTGAAGTGGTAGATGCTTGTTCTACCTGCCCCAGCAATTATCAGATCAGAATGGACGACTACGTAGTCAATCATTTCTGTGAAGATGGAAATGCCATAAAAGAAGTGGTATGCTGGTGGTACGTAAACGACGGCAAGGGTAATACAGTGAGATTCACCATTCACATATTCATGGTGGATAGAATGCCTCCTGAATTTTTGAGTGTACCAGGTGATAAATCGATATCCTGCGACGAACCAGTCCAGTTTGGCAGCGTAGCCGTCCAGGATGCATGTAGTGACCATGTAAGCCTGACGCATACGGATACATTTGGTATATCAGCTGCGGGATACAGTACGATCACACGGATCTGGACTGCTACTGACGGATGCGGAAACAGCAGTACAGCTTCTCAAACGCTTACTTTGGATCAAAGTGGACCGGTATTTACCAGTGTTCCACAGGATAAGACCATAGAAGCTGGTTCTGAGATAGTATTTGATACTCCGGTAGCCGGTTCTGGTTGTGGTGAAGTCACCATAGAGCAGTACGGGGAGGACGTGGTGACAGGCGATGATTGTGCAGGCACGACGCACACCCGTAAATGGACTGCTTCTACTGAGGAAGGTTTGTTTATAACCACCTCGCAGACCATCACCGTCAAACCCGATACAGAAGCGCCTGTATTTGCCCGGATGCCTGGTAATGTAGTGTTACCATGTGGATCTGAACTTCCACATTTTGACATAAGTGTTTCTGATAACGCGGACCATGGAGTGGCCATTTCTACAGATGTTCAAACGGTAGGAGAAGGATGCGATCAGGTCGTTACCAGAACCTGGACAGCGACAGATGATTGTGGCAATAGCACATCAGTAAGTCAGGTAATCCGGTTCTCAGCCGATTTGGATATCACATTCACATATGTGCCAGGGGATATCACGTTGAAAATTGGATCAGATATACCAGAAATATTGGCTGTTGCACAGTCCAATTGTACCGAGGGAGAAGTGACGATCAGTGTTTGGGATGTGGTATCAGACGATGTACTCTGCGGACAAACTGTCTCACGTCATTTCATTGCCGTGGACGGTTGTGATAACAGGGATACTGCCATTCAGACGATCACTTTGATCGATGAATCGGCTCCTCAGTTGACGCAAAGCATGACCAATAAGAATGTAAACTGGGGTGATTCAATTCAATTTGATCAGCCTGAATTTACAGATCCTGTGGGTATAGCATCGATCACTACCAGGGACACCTCCGTTATCGGTCAGTGTGAAGGGTATTACCAGAGAACATGGACAGCGGTAGATTCCTGTGGAAATGCTGTTGAAGTAAGTCAGATTATCAGCATTTTGCCCGATGTAAAGGCACCGGTGTTTACTACCGCGGACAGTGCGATATTTATTAATTTCAACGATACGATACCTTCGTTTGAACCGCAAGCCATCGACAACAGTGGATCTGAAGTGACCATCACCATGAAGGAAACTTCGAATGAGGGAGACGATTGCAGACAGACCACCATCAGGGAATGGACAGCGACAGATAATTGTGGTAATTCATCCAAACTTCGATGGGAAATTATCCGTGGTGACGTGACGCCTCCCGAGTTTGTAGAAATACCGGAGGATTACACGGTGATGTGTATAGAAGACGTCGTATTTGATCCGATGATCGCTATTGATGATCACGATGGCGAGGTGGAGGCCACGTTCATGTACTTGCATCGTGAAGGAGATTGTTTCTCCGGATATACTATGTCGGGAATCTGGACGGCCGTAGATAAGTGTGGTAATCTGGTACAGCATATGCAAAACATCTTTGTGATGGGAGATACTCTGGCACCGATGATCACATCCGTTCCTGAAAATATCACAATTCAGTGTGGCGATGAAATCCCGGAACAGACCGTGGAGATAGCTGAAAATTGCCGGGTAGATACTGTGATTGTTCACCAGGACTTCCGTCCTGTAGGGGACACTGATTGCAGCGATGGAACCGGTTATTTGATAGTTCGCTCCTGGGTTGTAGTGGATGCTTGTGGAAACAGTGACACGGCCAGTCAGTATATTACCGTTTTGGCCGAAGGTCAGTCTAACTTTATTACATTCGTGGAAGTACCCGGGACCAAAGTGGTGACCTGTGCTGATGATGCTTCATTTGGAGTGCCGGTTGTGGAATCCAATTGTGATTCTGTAACTCTCACAGCTGAGGACTTTACCATCGGTGAACCTTGTTCCCCTGAGTACAAAATGATCAGGGAATGGACCGCGACCGATAATTGTGGTCAGAAAGTATCGTCTTACCAGACCATTATTGTCAGACAGGATACCGTGGCACCGAAATTGTCTCTGGATAGACCGGTCAAATTTGCGGGTTGCGAGAATACTATCGACACGGTTGGTTTTGATGAACCGTTGTTCTGGGATGATTGCAGCGTCGAACTGGTTGGCGTATCCGATACAACCGTACTGGAGCATCCAGAGGGTGATTCAGCACAGATCCGTACATGGACGTACATGGACCCATGCGGTAATGTATCATCCATAAGTCAGACTCTGATTTATGGTGCTACCTCCTCGGATAATTATTTCCGAAGTGAACGGGATACGTTTGAATTGAGTTGTGTATCTGATCTGAATAGTTACGTACCTCTGGTATATAGCTGTGATACTGTCACAGTCAGCTACGTGGATGTCAAATCTGATTCCACCTGCATGAATCAATTGTCGATCGTGAGGACCTGGACCGCGACTGATACACTCGGTAATGCAGATACTCTGGTTCAACTGTTTATAATCAATGATACTATTCCTCCGGTTGTCGTTTTTGCCAGTGATACCTTGTATATGACTTCGCTGGAATACTCGACCAATGGTGCCGGATCCAATATCGTATCCATCATGGATAACTGTGGATCTGCTCTTAGTGAAGTGGTGATCAACACGGTAGAAGAAGACGGTGAGGTAAGACATGAATACGAGGTGAGGGTAGAGGATGCCTGTGGTAATCTGACGATCGGCCGGTACGTGGTTATTATAGCCGAAAAACCACCGGTTGTATATCTACAGTATCTGAATCTTGACCGTACTGTTATTGCAGAAGTCAATGACGGGGTGGCTCCATTCGATTATAGCTGGAGTTACCTGAAGCCTGCAAATGACACCTGGACACCTGTCGGAGACAATGACCATCTCCTCGATTTGAGTGAAATGGGATTGATCCGAAAAGTAAGAGTTAAGGTCACAGATGCAATGAATCAAACTACCGAAGGGGAGTTGGATCTTCATAAAATGCGACTCGTTTACAAAAACGTGACTCTTCATCCAAACCCTGCCAGTGATTGGGTAGAAGTTCGTACAGAAATGGAAGATGTGAACCGCATCGAATTGTACAACGTCTGGGGTCAAAGAGTGAAGGTCTTTGAAATGGATCAGATGGACGAGAAATCCCGAATCCAGTTGGATTTGAGGGACGTGCCACAGGGAACCTATTCGGTTCGATTCCTTAATCAATTCACGGTCTATACCCGCCAGTTGATCAAGGTACAGTAATGATAAAATCGTGTCGCTGGTGTGCCAGGTACTCAGTTCCTGGTGCACTATTGAGGCACCACATTTTTATTTCTTAAGGGGTTGGCTCTCTCTGCTTTCGGGTGGAGGGGGCCTTTTTTTTGTTGAGGGGTTTATCAAAACGTGACCCTTCATCCAAAACCTGCAGGTGAATGGGTAGAATTTCGTAAATAAATGGAAGATGGGAACCACATTGAATTGTACAACGTTCAAAGAAATGGACAGTTGCACGAGAAATCCCGAATCCATATGGATTTGAGGGACGTGCCTCAGGGAACCTATTCGGTTCGATTCCTTAATCAATTCACGGTCTATACCCGCCAGT
>CALEIL010000087.1 GCA_937876435.1 uncultured Bacteroidota bacterium | reverse complement strand
TCAGCTTTCCGCTCTCAGCCCTCAACTTTCAGCTTTCAGCTTTCAACTTTCAGCTTTCAGCTCTCAGCTTTCAGCTTTCAGCTTTCAGGGTTACCATTCCCGACGCCTTTACCTCAGCTTGAACGTCGTATTTCCTACCGGAAATCCTTTGTTGTAAATTTCCACAGCGTATAAACCTTCTTCAAAGGGGACTTCCGGCGACCAGACCAGGCATATTTCATCTTCCCTGTGTTTGTATGCGATAGTCTGCTTGGTGGAATAAGGAACCTGAGTGTTGGTTTTTAATAACGTCAGGACGCCCGATCCGGCGGATTCCACAGAGATGGTTTCGCCGCGTGGATTCAATATCCGGACAAAAAATTCTTCATCGCCCTCCGCAGCTAATTGATTCACTTCGGGTTCAAAGCAAATATTGAGCACTTCCACATTCTCGGCCCTTCTTCTTCGGACCTCCCTTCCACTTTCTTTCGTGGAGAAGCCCTGAACGTCGATATTATTGACCTGAATTCTGGATGATTCCATGACCTTGATATTGAGTTCGGTATTCTCCTGCGATAATTTTTCGGCTTCAGCCGTCAGCACTTCCTGTTCTGAAAGCAATACTTCATTCTGCTGTTGGCTGCTGACATAGGCCGTGGCCAGACTATCTGATTGTGTTTTTAGATTTTTATTTTCTTCTGTGAGGAAGGAGTTTTCCTGCTTGAGCAAATTGATTTCCTCGACGTATTGCTCCACCGTTGCTTTGAGTTCGTCGATTTCCTTGCGGGCCTGATCCATATTCCGGCTCTTGCCCACCAGGATGGCGATCTGGTTCTTCTGATCTTCCAGTTTGCCGATTTGTTCATCGATGAGTTTGTTGAGCTCCACGTTGTCACCCTTCAGAGATTCCAGTTGTTTCTGCGCAGCCTGAAACTCTTCGTCAAGCTGGACATTTACATCCTGTAGGTTCGTATAATCCTGGTTGAGTCTTATAATATCCTTGCGCAACTGAGCATTTTGGTAGAACAGGTAGCCTGCGAGGGCCAGTAGAATCAAGGCGGTTACGCTAAAAATCGCAATGTTTCGGGATGTTTGGGGTGATGATTCTGAATTTGTTGACATAACGACTTAATTTGATGGTTTTTAGAGTAAACGTGTGATATGGGGCAAAATTTTAATACAAGGTATAAATGTTAAAACCAAATAATGCTTTCAATGGTTGACGTAAAATCCCGAATTAATTAATTTGCGGGCATTGAAATTTTTTGTTCAATTGCTCAATTTATCCCCTGACTTTGAAGTTATACAGGGGCAAAACCAAAGATATGATTAAAAACCCTATTATAGCTCCGTCCTTACTGGCAGCGGATTTCCTGAAACTGAACGAAGCCATCGCTCTGATCGACTCCAGTGAGGCGGACTGGCTCCATATGGATGTGATGGATGGTCGTTTCGTCCCCAATATCTCATTTGGAATGATGATCGTAGAACAGGTGGGCAAAGCTCTACAAAAACCCATGGACGTACATTTGATGATCGACGAGCCCGAAAAATACGTTCCTGAGTTTGCGCGATCCGGAGCTGAAATTATTACGGTTCACTATGAGGCTTGTCCCCATTTGCATCGGAATATCCAACAGATCAGGGATCTGGGAGTACGCGCCGGGGTGGCTATAAACCCTCATATACCGGTGTCCCTGCTTGAACCCATCATAGAGGATCTGGATCTCGTCCTGATCATGTCGGTCAATCCCGGATTTGGCGGACAGAAATTTATTTTTGAAACCCTTTATAAAATCAGGCAATTGAGGCAAATGATCATGGACCGGAATTCCAGGGCACTGATCGAGGTCGATGGGGGAGTGGGACTACAAAATGCCTACAAGATCATGGAAGCCGGGGCAGATGTTCTGGTCGCAGGTAGTTCTGTTTTTGGGGCAGATGATCCGGTCGCAGCGATAAGCAAATTGAAAGGTATCGGCAATGCTCCCGCATATGAAGTATAATTTTTTACTTATTTGGTGTTTGTTATTTTGTGGAAGTGGATGGGCTCAAGGGGTGATAAGCCTGGATGGATCTATAGTCGATCCGGACGGACAACAACCGTTATCTGACGTTCTGGTGTATCTGGAAGGGAGTACTTCTGCTTTTACCACCAATGAAAAAGGAGCCTTTTCTCTTTCATTTGTATCGGACCGGGATACCGTGGTCGTGTTTTCCAGAGTGGGCTATAAACCAGCCACGTACACCATTCCGCATTCAGTCAACGACGAACATCTGACGTTGAACATCGAACTGGTCCCGGCGATCTCCGATCTGGAAGTCGTCGTTCAAAGTACGATTTCCCACCAACCGGGCATGATCGTGGAGGACGTATCGGAGATCAGATTACTGCCTTCAGTCACGGGCAATCTGGAAAATATTTTGCCCCACATAGCCCTTGGAGTCAGTGGCGGTACGGGGGGGGAATTGAGTAGCCAGTACAACGTCAGAGGTGGAAACTACGATGAAAATCTGGTATACGTCAACGACTTTCAGATCTATAGGCCGCAGTTGATCCGCAGTGGTCAGCAAGAGGGTTTGTCATTTCCCAATCCGGATCTGATCCGGGATATTTCCTTTTCGTCGGGTGGGTTTTCTGCCCGGTATGGCGATAAAATGTCTTCCGTTCTCGACATCAAATACAAAAGACCTGATTCGTCCGCCTATTCGGCTGAAGTCAGCCTGCTGGGAGCCAGTGCCCATATGGAGGGAAGCAAGTCCCTGGGTGAATCGCGTTACCGAAAATTCCGGTATCTGGTAGGTGGCCGGTACAGATCGACGTCTTATCTTCTCAATTCACTGGATGTCAAGGGCGAATACCTGCCCAAATTTGCGGACATTCAGTCCTACCTGACGTTTGATGTGAATGAATCATGGCAAGCCGGTCTTCTGTTAAATTACAACCGGTCTGTCTACGATTTTGAACCACAAACGCGGTCTACGGCTTTTGGATTAATCGATTTTACCCTCGATCTGACCTCATCGTTTACGGGTGCCGAGAGGGACAAATTTGAAACCGCTATGGCGGGTCTATCGATGACCTATTTGCCTCAGAAAGATAAAAATCCATTTTTTCTGAAATTCCTGGGGTCCACTTACCAATCGGCTGAAGCTGAAAATTTTGACATTATCAGTACCTATAATCTCAGTCAGATCGAAACCGCCCTGGGTTCCGAAAATCAGGGAGAAGCCATTGCACTGGTGGGAGAGGGGATCCAGCACCAGTACGTCCGCAATCTGTTGATATCCAACGTGACCAATTTCGAAGTAAAAGGTGGTCTAGAGAAAAACCTGTTTTCCGATAACGGGCGCGATCAGAGTCATTTCCTCCAATGGGGATTGAAGTTTCAGCACGAAGAAATTCAGGACCGGCTCAACGAATGGGAACGGCTCGATTCGGCCGGTTATTCGATTCCGTACAACGGGGAGGATGTCCAGCTGGCGTTTAATTATAAATCGCGCCATGAACTGTCTTCGCAGCGTCTGGAGGCCTATTTTATGGAAAGCTATAATATCCGGAATTCAAATAAATCTTTGTGGACGTTTGAAGGGGGTGTCCGGGCGTCTTATTGGACCTGGAACGAGGAAATGACTATTTCACCCCGGGGCCAGATTCTGTACAAACCCCTGGGCCGGACCGATAACCAGGTGTTTAAGCTAGCCGCGGGTTTATATTACCAGCCTCCATTTTACCGGGAATTCCGCAAGTTGGATGGCACGCTCAATGAAAATATCGAAGCTCAGAAGTCGATGCACGTGGTATTGGGATATAGTACTGATTTTTACTGGGAAAAACTCAAATCCAAAATGCGTTTCACCACGGAAGCCTATTACAAAAACCTGGCTGATCTCGTGCCCTACGATGTCAACAACGTCAGGATCAGGTACTATGGTGAAAACCTGGCGACCGGCCACGTGATGGGGATCGACTTTCGATTGAATGGAGAACTGGTGCCAGGGGCGGAGAGCTGGATAAACCTGTCGTTTTTAAAAGCCATCGAAAAATGGAATGGTGTGGATCATATTAAACTGCTGGAGGGAGTGGGGAATTTTGAAGATACCGAATACGTGCCCCGACCCACTGATCAGCGGGTGGCGGCGTCCGTTTTTTTTCAGGATTATCTTCCCCAGAATGAGAATTTTAAAATCCACCTGAGCCTCAATTTTGGTTCTGGTCTGCCATTTGGCACTCCTGAGGCTAATGATGTACTGCGAAATCCATTTCGGTATAAAATATATTACAGGATGGATGCGGGTTTCTCTGCCCAACTGTGGGATAGTGCCTGGCGGAGCAGACGACCCAATAATCCCTTTCGGTTTGCCGAAAATGCCTGGGTGAGTTTGGAAGTTTTCAACTTGCTCCAGGTGGCGAATACGGCTTCCGTGACCTGGATCAAAGCCATTGACAACGTGCAGTATTCGGTGAAGAACAATCTGACGTCCCGCAGAATTAATTTGAAATTGCGTTTTGAATTCTGATTCAAATGAATGAAATTTAAAAAAATATGGTATATTTGCGCGCGTTAAAACCTACTATTCGCAGAGACGGAATAGGTAGGTGATTAAGTAATTTTAATATAAAATGAATGTCTGTTAAATTACGATTGCAGCGAAAAGGCCGCAAGAAAAAACCTTTTTACCACATAGTGGCGGCTGATATCAGAGCACCACGTGATGGTAAGTTTATTGAAAAGATTGGTACTTACAACCCGATGACTTCTCCAGCCACCATTGACCTGGATGCCGACAAGGCATTGAAATGGTTGGACAATGGGGCATTGCCCACCGATACGGTCCGGGCGATTTTGAAATTTAAGGGAGTGTTGTACAGAAGACACCTGCTTCGGGGTGTCAAAAAGGGAGTGTTTCAACAAGAGGAGGCTGATCAAAAGTATCAGGACTTCGTAGAAGCGAAAGAAGAAAAAGTAGCTGCCAGGTTTGAAAAAACTGAACAGGAAAAACGAGATTTCCATATTTCTATCTTTGGTAAAGCTCCGAAGGCGACGGCTCCCGAACCGGCAGCCACCGAAGAAGAGTAAGATTTTACTGGAAATATGGCAGAATATGTCGGTTTGAAAAAACTGACTTGAACGAAAACCTGGTAGAATTTCTACCGGGTTTTTGTTGTATTTTATCAACACAAATGAAATTCTAATTTTATGAAACCACTTAGCCCGGATTATAAAGAACAGATCGAGGAAATCAAACAATCCATCCAGGAATCCGAATTATTGAGTACTTATTTGGAATCGGAAGAAGAAACCGATTATAAGGAATTGGTCGATTTTTTCGAACCTGAGATCCAGGAGCTTTATAACCAGGTGGCTAATAATGATCCCCTCCAGTTGCTTTCATTGGAAAATGAGATTCTGGACGATAAACTGGAAGGACTGTTTTTACCCCGAATTCTCGGTTATTCTGTCCTCCGGGGAGCTCTGGATGACGACTTCAAATACATCCGTCCGCAAACCGCATTCCGGGAAATACTGACTTATATCTGTGAGTCCGTTTACTTTGATTTTGTGAAAACCAGGATCGGCCAAACCGTACAGATCGGTTTTGCGTTGAACAGCGATATCTGGACCACTTCTTTTATCAATGGGATACAGAATAAACGCGTTGTCGTCTATCTGAGAAATTTGCGTTCGGAACAATTGTGGCAGAAGACAAACAGGGAGATCGAATACAAAAAATACAGAAAACAGTTCGAAGGGTATAATTTTTACACCATCGAGTTTCCGGATGACGCGATCGAATTGAAAGCCAGTTACCGGCAATTTCTCGACTTTCTCAAATTCCGGATCAAATACGAGCTGGACAATTCTTCCTTCGAGAACGAATTGATCGAATTTCTGGAAGTGGAAAATCTGCAGGAACCTCAGGAGTACATCAATATCCTGGGACTCAGCGCCCATTTTATCCAGTTTAGCGAAAAATTGAGTCAAAGACTGGGTAAGATTTATGCGAGCATCAGGGATCGCGATGATTTTCATGAAAAGCATTTTTACTTCCTGGAACGGTTGATGAAAAGCGATATCAAGGTGGGGGTAGATTCGTTTGTTCGGTTGTTCGATTTGTTGCCAGACAAACCTCAGGACGATTTTTATATGTTTTATTACCTGCAGCACGTCATCAAGGAAAACGGGCTGGGATCCGAGGTGACCATCGAAGAGATCAGAACGATATACAACAAACACGAAGGTCTCTCAGATTTCAATGAAGCCCTGCGATTGGTCATTTTCAAATACTTCGAAAGAGAACTGGCCAATATCGATCCGGAAGATTACCCGTCCTATTTTGAGTTGAATAAATTGATTTCCATTTATATTAAGATGTTTGACAATCAACATTTTAATCAGGAGATCAAGCACGCCAGTGTCAGATTGATCAAGAAGTTTCTGAAAGTGTATACCTACAAAAGAGGAAAGGACTACCAGGACATCAAGAAGTATGTGGTAAATCAGTTCCAGGATCTGGGCTTTATGACCGAGAAGGAAGTGCTCGAAATCTTCAAAACGCGTAAACGCCGGCGGAGTAGCACGGCGAGTTGATTACGACTCACGAATGGGAGACGTAGCGACCTAGTGTGCGGAAATTTAAGTAGCTATCAATGTTTTTTAAAATATTTTTTGAC
>CALEIL010000086.1 GCA_937876435.1 uncultured Bacteroidota bacterium | reverse complement strand
ATAAACTAAGGCGCGATACTCTCCTGCTTCCGTACTGGAGATACAGGTTGATAATTTAGAAGTGGCCTCACAACCTTCGTCATTATAGAAGAATATTTCATAATCACCAGGAGGTATATTTACCCATCTCATCTCATCATGCACCGACACTCGACTACCATTTTTAAGCCAAACCACCGAATCGACCGTAAATCCATCTTGAACTGTGAAAGTGACGGCACGATTGTAACAATCTCCGGCTGACAAATCTATATAGGTCGATACATTTATGGGACACTTGTTTTCAGCAAAATCGGGACTAAACACCACTTTACAGGCATCATTGTTGAAATCGAAAAATGTGATAACTTCAACGTCAATCGGAACCAAAAATTCATCTGTATTCAGTCCATAGGAGTATGATGCTGTTGAAGTATCCCGTTCCGAATCATCGAATAAGAAATAAAACTTTTTAAATAATCCTGGTTGGGGGTTGTTAACCACTACCTGAACACGTTTGTACTTCACACCTTCTTTTATGACCTCACTGGGTAATACATTGAAACTGGTCACATTGATCCCACAGTCCGATTGAGCCAGCGCACTAGTCAGTTCAGGACCACCAAGTAGAGCCCACGCAAAACACAACAGAAAGGATACAGTGGTATAGATTTTCCTCATAGAATAAAAGTCACGCAAATATATTACCAATTTAAAGAAGAAGAATGATAAACTTCCGAATAACTTACGCAAAACCATCCCGCAAAATTATATATCGCGCAAGAAGAGGCGTTTTTCTCCCAATTTTAACCTATTTTTGCCGTCCATTTTAAGATGAGGAAGCAACAATGAATCAACCGAAACAAGCGAGAGAATTGTCTGAACAGGAGATTATCAGACGGGAGGCCCTCGGAGAACTCCGGGCTCTGGGGATAGATCCCTACCCTGCCCGGGCCTTTGATGTGAATACTTCTGTCAGGGAAATTCAGGAAAACTATTCCGAAGAAAATCAGGAAAAATTCCAGGACATCTCCCTGTCCGGGAGGATCATGATGAAACGCGTCATGGGGAAAGCCTCCTTTGCCGAATTGAAGGATTCCACGGGGACTATCCAGATTTACATCAACCGGGACGATATAGCACCCGGAGAAGATAAGACCCTGTACAACACCGTTTTTAAAAAGCTGCTCGACATAGGAGATTACGTCGGGATCAAAGGATATGTATTTACCACCAAGGTAGGAGAAGTGACGATCCGGGTCAAAGAACTGACCGTTCTGGCCAAGTCCCTCCGCCCTCTGCCCGTAGTCAAAAAAACCGTGGATCCTGAGACAGGCCAGGAAATCGTCCACGATGCCTTTTCCAATCCGGAACTGAGGTACCGCCGAAGATATCTGGATCTGATCGTCAATGATCACGTCCAAAAGACCTTCGTTACAAGGTCCAGAATAATCTCAGCCATGCGTTCGTATTTTGATGATCAGGGCTGGCTGGAAGTGGAAACACCGGTACTCCAATCGGTCCAGGGAGGCGCTGCTGCACGTCCGTTTAAGACCCATCACAACACGCTGGACAGACCGTATTTTCTTCGGATTGCCAATGAAATTTACCTCAAAAAACTGATCGTTGGAGGCTTTGAGGGCGTGTATGAAATCGGAAAAATGTTCCGGAACGAAGGGATGGACCGGACTCACAATCCCGAATACACCGCCATGGAAATTTACGTAGCCAATAAGGACTACCATTGGATGATGGAAATGGTCGAAAATTTGCTGGCTTTTATCGCAGAAAAAGTATTGGGAACCACCAGTGTACCATATGGGGATCAGATCCTGGAATTTCAGGGACCGTATCCCCGGCTGACAATTTTTGAATCCATCGAAAAGTATGGAGGGATAGATGTCAGTAGTATGAATGAGGATCAACTACGAGCCGAATGTAGAAAGTTGCACATCGAAGTGGATTCTTCCATGGGTTCCGGAAAATTGATCGACGAAATATTTGGTGAAGTGGTGGAAAAAAATCTAATTCAACCCACCTACATCATCGACTATCCGATCGAAATGACGCCCCTGGCCAAAAAACACCGCGATAAAGAAGGATTGGTGGAACGCTTTGAACTATTTGTCAACGGCAAGGAAATTGCCAACGCGTACTCCGAGCTCAACGATCCGATCGATCAACGGGGAAGATTTGAAGACCAGCTCCGTCTGGCCGAAAGAGGTGACGCCGAGGCCATGGGCATGGATGAGGATTTTCTCCGTGCGCTGGAATACGGAATGCCACCCACTTCCGGACTTGGGATCGGAATCGACCGTCTGACGATGCTCCTGACCAACCAAACCTCGATTCAGGAAGTGATATTTTTTCCACAAATGAGAGATGAAAAGTAAACTATGAAAATCAAAGAATTAATGTCAATCAGCGGTACGCCTGGGTTGTACCGGTTACTGGCCACCAAATCGAGCGGCGTGGTGGGTGAATCCCTGGAAACGGGTCAAAAGAAATTTTTTTCAGCACGAAGCTACCAATTCTCTCCCCTGGAATCGATAGCTATTTATACCCACGATGACGCTCTTCCACTGGAAGAAGTATTCGTAAAAATGAAATCCAATCCCCCCGCCGACGATCTGGAAAAATCAGACATGAGGGATTATTTCGAACAAATCCTTCCCGATCACGATCAGGCTAAAGTGTACGTCAGCGATATCAAAAAAATCATCAACTGGTTCAATTACCTCCATGCCAATGGGTATCTGGAGGAAGAGGCGGAGGTCGAGGATGAGTTGGAAGACAACACGGAGGTCCCTGTTGAGGGGGAAGAATCCGAAGAAGAATAGATTAAAGTGGCATTTTTTGAATACTTTTATCCAAAATAAGAATTTGGAATTATGCTGGCATATATAGATTGGACGGTTGATCCACAATGGGGGTTTCTCCGGTGGTACAGCGTATTGTTTGCAGTAGGATTTATTGCCGGCTATTTCATGGTCAAAAAGATGTTTCAGCGGGAGGGTGCCAATCTGGAATGGTTGGATTCCCTGTTGATGTATATGGTCATAGCCACCATTCTGGGAGCCCGTATAGGACATTGTGTCTTTTATGACTGGGAATATTTTTCACAACATCCCCTGGAAATTATATTGCCGGTTCGGTTTGAACCCGAGTTTCAGTTTATCGGATACAGGGGTTTGGCCTCCCACGGGGGAGCTATCGGTATATTAATAGCGCTTTGGTTGTTTTCGAAGAGAATCAGTAAGACACCGTATTTGTGGATTCTGGATCGCATCGTCATTCCGGTGGCTTTTGCCGGCGTTTTTATCCGGCTCGGAAATCTGATGAACCACGAAATCATCGGGAAGCCGGCTGATGTACCGTGGGCATTTAAATTCCAGCTGGTGGATGATATACCCCGGCATCCTGTGCAGCTTTATGAATCCTTATGTTATCTCGCCATATTTTTCTTTCTGCGATATCTGTACTGGAAGACTGACAAACGGTACCAATTGGGATACATCTTCGGATGGTTTATGATCCTGTTGTGGTCAGCCCGGTTTTTTACAGAATATTTCAAAAGCAGTCAGGGTGGGATCGAAACTTTCTTCAACCTGGGCTTATCCACGGGTCAGCTTCTCAGCATCCCTTTTGTGATCATTGGCGTTATCCTTCTGTTTTACAAAAGAAATTATCAGCCGGATTTCAAAAGCCGGAATTTCAAAAAGAAACGGGCCTGATCAGCGGAAAATCCTTCAAAGAGTAAATAATCTCCTAAAAATGAACATTCAGGCACGGCATTACGTTGATTTCGCTGATTGTCTGTAAGTCGAAAATCATTATGAAAAAAGAAATCAATACCACTGTACTCCAGTCTGCATTCGAGGATTTGGGGGACAATCATCAGTCAACTAATATAGATACCCCTCTGAGGGATGATGCATTTGACAAAAGTGATGGTGACAAAATTGATATTATCGCGGATAAATTCGCGGATATTATGGAAACCATGGGGCTCGATCTGAACGATGACAGCCTCAAAGGTACGCCTTATCGCGTTGCGAAAATGTTCGTGCAGGAGATATTCTACGGTCTGGACCCCGCCAACAAGCCCCACATGTCCCTGTTTGACAATAAATTCCAATACGACAAATTCATAATCGAAAAGGATATCACGGTCAAAAGCACCTGTGAACACCATTTTCTGCCCATTATAGGCAAAGCCCACGTCGGTTACATGTCCCGGGGCAAAGTTATCGGCCTGTCCAAGATCAACAGAATCGTGGATTATTACGCCCGCAGACCGCAGGTGCAGGAACGGTTGACCCGGCAGATTCTGGAAGAATTGAAAGAGACTCTCAATACCGATGACGTCATCGTAGTGGTCGATGCCAAGCATTTCTGTGTGACCACTCGCGGAATCCAGGATGAAGAAAGTTCCACGATCACCCTCGATTATTCAGGTCAATTCAGCGATAAAAAAACCCGGATGGAGTTTTTGAGCCTGGTTCAGTAGCATTGCGTTTCAATGGAATTGGACAAGCCTGGTACTCCGTCAAGTCAAAAATTTTAATTTCCTTCGGGATCTTTGAGCCATCTCATCTTTGCTTCTCAATCATAGAACCCCGGCTATACTCATTTGAAACGCCTTGATATGACTCAAATTATCCTCGAATGATTCTTAAATATTTATCCTGACAGAGAACTACCAAATTATCGTAGAACGACCCGGCACGGAGATAAAGATCAAACCACATCGATTTAAAACAGACAACTGAAGTCTGTCCCAAGCATTGGGGAGACTTCATTTTTCAATCCCGGAATACTTTTTGTAAATCGCGCGGTATCCAAATAATCTCGCCACCGGCGCTATGGTATTCATCAACAAGATTTGAACCCGGGGAGATATATCAGCCAGAAATGACTTGCTGTCCAGATACTTCAGCGTCACAAGTTGCTGTACCATACTGAGTTTCCCATCCCGACGTCTGCTGTCCGACAGGAGTCCAAAAAGATTTTCGATCAAATATTCGAAATCCAGCGCAGGCTGGACGGTATGTTTGTAAATGACCGTTTCTCCGCTCGCGTTATAATGGTTATGGGGTCTATTCCTGACCAGTGTTATTTGCTCCCCCGCAGATAGCACGGAAGTTTTCCCATCTACGATAATCGTCAATTGACCCGCGATTACTTCAAATGTTTCATCCTGCTGAGTATGGAAGTGATCGGGGACACTTTTCCCCTGACGATGGATGGTGGCTTTCATAGATACGAACTGACCTTGCGTATCCCTGGCGGTTTGTAGAAACTCGTAGGAATCTCCACTAATTGGATTGGTGACGATTTGTCCTTTGGTGGGCATTATTCGGGATTTTAGCTTTAAATATATAGAAAAATCAATTTACGATTGACTGTCCTTGTCAACTATCAATTGTCAATTATTCAAAGCACCGTCATCCACCCATTCCTTGAATTTTTCGCGGTCAGCGTCGGACAATGCGACAGAATAATGCGGTATAGCTCTGTCAAACCAGATCAACTGACGGATATCGGCCGCCTTGAGTTTGACCTGGTTGTAGGTCAACAATTCAAATTCCAACGAACCGGCTCCGTGACAACCGGAAGCCGTACAATTCTGATCGATCAACGGTCGGATGTCCGCCGCATACGATACCTCCTCCCCCGTCAGAATGGGATCCTCCTCGCAAGATGCCAACAGAAGGAATCCAGCCAATAAAATCCACCACCCTTTATTCTTGTTTTTTATTCCTGAAATGCTCATTGATTCGTTGTTTTAAATTTTTCACGGTCCTTTATAACTATTTCTCTAAAGCAAAAAGTATAAAAAAAGCCTGATGATCAAATTTAATCACCAGGCCATAAGAAGCTTTATTTTTAGATTTTTGCAGCCATTATAAGCCTATCAATTTCCGGTTCAATTCCTCATCTGGTTCTCCTCCTGCGAAGTCGTCAAACGCTTTTTCGGTGACCTGGATGATATGATCGGCGATAAACGGAGCCCCCTGAGCGGCACCCTGCTCACCGGATTTGATACAATCCTCCCATTCCAGTACTGCCCATCCATCGTATCCGTATTGTGACAATTTGGTAAAAATCCCTTTGAAATCCACCTGGCCGTCCCCGAGTGAACGGAAACGTCCCGGCCTTTCCACCCAGCCAGCGTATCCACCATACACACCAGCCTTCCCGGTGGGATTGAATTCTGCATCTTTCACATGAAACATCCGGATTCTCTCATGATAAATATCGATAAAATCGAGATATTTCAATTGCTGAAGTACAAAATGGGAAGGGTCATAAAGAATATTGGCTCGCGGATGATCCTCTACAGCCTCGAGGAATCGCTCAAAAGTCAATCCATCGTGCAAATCTTCTCCCGGGTGCAATTCATAACACACATCGACCCCGTTTTCATCAAAGAAATCGAGGATTGGCTTCCACCTTTTTCCCAATTCATTGAATGCGGTATCGACCAGGCCTTGCGGTCTTTGAGGCCAGGGGTATATCGTTTGCCAGATGAGAGCTCCTGAAAAAGTCCCATGCACCTTGATTCCCAGATTGCGACTGGCCACCGCAGCCCATTTCAACTGTTGAACTGCCCATTCGGTACGACCCTGTGCGTTCCCGCGTAAATCAGGTGGAGCAAAACCATCAAACAGTTCGTTGTAAGCAGGATGGACCGCCACCAACTGTCCCTGAAGGTGGGTGGACAATTCCGTTATTTCCACTCCCTGTTCGTTCGCGATCCCTTTCAGCTCGTCGCAATAATCTTTACTGGTCGCTGCCTTCTCCAGATCAATGAGACTGGGTACAAAAGTTGGTAACTGGACTCCCTTGTATCCCAATGATGCTGCCCAGCCACAGATCGATTCCCAGGAATTGAATGGTGCTTCATCGGAAGCAAACTGTGCCAGGAAAATGGCGGGCCCTTTAATATTTTTCATTTTTTGGTATTAATTTTTAGATGAACAAATGCCTTAAATTCCTAATCTTCAAATGAAGTCCACTTTTTATCACTCTTGCCCGACTCTACAACTTTGTACAGGAATTTCATCCCGCGAACTCCGTCCGATACGGTGGGAAAATCTTTATATTGTTCGTTGGGTTCCTTTCCCTGGAGCCTGGCCTGAATGCATTTGGCGAAATTTCGATACAGGTTTCCGAAAGCTTCCAGATATCCTTCAGGATGTCCGGCTGGGATCCGGGTATGCGCGCCAGCGCTTTCGTATAGTTCTCCCACGCCTGTCCGGTATACTTCCATCGGTTTGGAAAGCCATTTGACGTACAGCGTATTGGGTTCCATCTGGTGCCATTCCAGGCCTGCTTTAGTACCATACACCCTGATCGCCAGACTGTTTTCTTCTCCGGCGGCCACCTGACTGGCTGTCAATGTACCCGTGGCGCCTCCATCCATTCGCAGCAGAACGCTGCCGTCATCATCCAGGACGCGACCATCTACCACCGTATCCAGGTCTGCACAAAGCTGGCTTATTTTCTGACCAGTGATGTATTCTGCCAGGTTTTCGGCGTGGGTGCCTATGTCTCCCATCGCACCGGCGATTCCAGATTTAGCCGGATCTACCCGCCAGCCTGCCTGCTTGGAATCAGTATCCTCTATCTTTTCGGTCATCCAGCCTTGCGGATATTCCACATAAATTTTCCGGACCTGCCCGATGTCGCCGTTTTTGACCATATCACGGGCTTGCTTGACCATGGGATAACCCGTGTATGTATGCGTCAATGCAAAAATCAAACCGGTGGATTCAACCAGTTTTTCCAGTTCCAGTGCTTCCTCCAACGTACGGGTCATTGGCTTATCGCAGATGACGTGAAACCCGTTCTCCAGCGCCAGTTTGGCCGGAAGAAAATGCAGGTGATTGGGGGTGACGATGCTCACACAATCCATTCGTTCTCCTTCGGGCAATTTTTTTTCTTCTTCGATCATCTGCTGAAAGGTATCGTAGATTCGATTTTCGGGGAGGAACAATTCGCGTCCTGTTATCCTGGATTTCTCCGGATTGG
>CALEIL010000085.1 GCA_937876435.1 uncultured Bacteroidota bacterium | reverse complement strand
ATATTTGAATTTTCTATTTAAAAAATATGATGAATCATAAATAAAATATTTTAATTTACCTTTTGAAAAATCTTTATAAAATTTATATTCTTCTATATTGAATTGATATTCTTTTGGTAACGCAAATACAAAAGAAGCGCTTCGGGCTTTCGGGACCGTTTTGTAAATATTGTTCAGCTCAATATCGCCCGCCGGAGCATCAGTAGCCGGATACGTAATTTCCAAATTCCAGTTTCTGTCCTGTACATTGCCATCGAGATTGTACTGATTTCCGATCAGTACTTCATCCGGATTCTCCACCAGCTCCACGATTCCCTGATCGACATATGGCTGTAGAAATTCATCGAGGCCCATGGAATTTGGCCGGTAAATGACTTTCTCGAGTATCCCTGCTTCCAGAAGATCCTTGAGCGACTGATAATTGCTCTCCTCCAGATCACCAGCTCTCTTCAGGAATGCCGCAAACTCTCCTCCGCCCACTACATCCACCACGTCATTGCGATCGTAAGTGAGTGTTGGAATTTCAAACAGATCCCCACCCGTCAGATCGAGTACTTTGAGATTGGGGAAATAAAAAATATCCTGGAGGGTCTTCGCATGAACGGGATAGACCAATTGAGTGATCTCGGAAACCCCCTGAGCGGTAAAGGTCGTCACACCATTAGCCGTGAGAATATCATTGGCGGCCGGCGTAAAAGGAGTGGTTTCGGTCGGCATATTGATGATCAGTTGATCAGAAATGGTCACCGTGTCGAGAATCTCCTCCTGATTGACTTTGGGGACCACGTGGTAGTTCACGTCTACGGTCACTGGTTGTCCGGCGGCTACGTTGCCGATAAAAAATCTGGGATTTTCGCCCACGGTTCCCTCTCGGAGAACGCCATCCTTGTCTGTATAACTGAAATCCATGCCCGTATAAGTCATCAAAACGGATGAAATACCAGACGGCCATTCAACGATGGCAGCGGAAGGCGAAGTCAGTATCCTGGGTGGTGAAACCGCCAGGCTGTTGAGCCCTTCCTGAGTGAAGGGGATTAGCGCAATTTCCTGAGGAACGGATTCATTCCCAAATTCATCGATCGTATACACTTTGAACCGGTACAATTTGGATTGCTCCAGGCCGGTAATGTTGACGTAGGACACCAGCGATTCAATCGTTATCACTTCTTCATCATATTCGACTCTGGTTTGCCTGGCCTTCCCCAGATTGATCTGATCACTTGGAATCCGGCCGGCTTTCAACAAATCGAGTTCTACCCGTTCAAAACCTATGAGGCCGATGATCGTGTCATATTTGGCGGGATATACCACCTCTCCCTCAAACTCGGCTTGTTTGTCGTATATGTCCTCACAGGAACTAAGTACCATAAGATACGTAAAAAGTAAGAGTAATATGTTTTTCATAAGTATAGATACTTGACTAATGGTATAAAGGAAGATCGTTATTGTACTTTCTGGCCGTAAAGCGTTATCTCAGAAAGACAATTGGCGTCATCTCTGGTATAGTTGGCCGAAAAGCCTTTGACGGCGCGGTATCTGAAATACCGGGTCGGTTTGGTGAATTGGGGTTCATCAGGAAACATATACGCTTCGTCCCCCGCTTCTCCTTTCTTGACAAATTCCAGTTCGCTCAGTCCGACCGGTACGGGGATGGTATGTTCCGATACGTATTCCCATTCGGAGGTATCGTCATTCCAGATATACATTTCGTAGATACCCACGTTTTCGTATTGGTAGTACTGACCTCTGTTCACATTGTTCACGCCACCCGAGTGACGTTGGGTGGTCACGATCCGGCTCAATTTGTAATGGGCTCCCAGGTCGATGATGACATTCCACGGCATATTTCCGTCGTTGGAATCACCTGTTCGTCCACGGCTATGGGTATGCATGAAATTGAGATTATCGCCCCGGTCAATGATGTCATCGATCAGATAGCGAAGTCGTCCTTCGAGACCATCTCCAAATGCCTGCGGTATACCACCCATGCTATCGTTGGCGGCTGGTAAAAACCACTGCTCTTTGGGTATTTTAATATCAGCTAAGAGGGAAATGGATCCGAGATCAATGGCCTCGGTAGTATTGCCATAAATGTCCGTGATCCGGATCTTGACCTTGACCGGTTCTCCCGCGCTCAATCGAAGGTTTTCCACAAAACGACGGTCTTTGGGCAGGTTGGAAGAAAAGACAGAAGTAAAAGCTTTTTGTTCTCCGTTTTGGGTGTACGTAAAATCAACGTAAACATTGATGCTTTGCTCCAATTCATTCTCCCAATCCACAAAAAATGAGTTAAATGCCGGTTTGATCTCTATCGAATTCGCCACCCTGGATATCGCCGGTTCCAGCGGGGTAACATCGACCACGACGGGAGTTGATTTATTACCTGCCCGGTCCACCGAGTAAACTTCTACTTTGTGGGACTCTGTATCGCCAAAACCATACACATCAAGTGAATCCACAAAATATGAAGAAGAAAACGAGTATTTTTTATTGTTTTTACTGGTGTAGGTAGCTTCTATGTGCAGCAAGTCTTCATCATTGGGTATCTTATAAAACAGTCTGGCCCCGCCGAAAAGTGGTTCATACGTGACATCCGTCGGGGGTTGAGGCGGAGTACTGTCATCTGAAGTTTTTCTGCCCAGATCCTGATCATCGCATGCCAGAGTGCTCAAAAATACCATACACAGGAAGCAGATGGCTCCAAAGAATTTTGACATGGGAACTTTCATATATTTGATATTCATAATCTCTGATTTGTGGATTATATATTTAGCTTTAATTTTCACCAGCCGGGATTTTGAACCAGGTTGGAATTGGTATTCATTTCTTCCAGGTCGATCGGCCACAGGTTGTTGGTAATATTAAATTGACGGATCTGTTTGACTTCCAGATTGAAGAATTCGGTTCCTGTCTCGCCTGTGTGATGCCAGCCCCAGACTGGGGTAGAAAATTCAGAAACCGCCCTTTTGGTCCTGATCATATCCCAGAATCTACTTCCTTCAAATGCGAGTTCTATTCCGCGTTCCCGCAATATGATATCCCTCATCCCATCCTGCGTCTTGTGTTTGTTCACGGTATTGACAATGTCTGGATCTGACCAGACCACTTCGACATCGGGTATACCAGCCCTTCTTCGAACTCTGTTGATCGCGTCGTATACTTCCTGATTAGGGCCCTCATTGTATTCATTGATCGCCTCAGCTTTGAGGAGGATAAGATCGGCCAGCCGCATTAGAGGATAGGGGTATTTGATCGTACGCTGCCACGCCCCGGATTTGGACTCCGGATGTACAAATTTTTTAATACCGATACCGGTTTCCAAAAAGTCTGTAGAATGCTGCGAGGAGTTGTAACCACCATCTCCCCCGGCGTACATGGAAGTGTTGATCCGGACCCCGTGAGTTCTCCAATAGCCCCCCGTGATACCCAGATTGGCATAAAATCTGGGTTCCCGGTTCAGATAAAGATTGATCGTTTCGGCCCCGGGTTGCATGATGCCTCGCAGTTCATTATATTCTTCATCCTGATCACCGGGCGTGGTTGTTAATTCCCATTTGGCGCTCAAAGGGAAGGTTTTGTCCTCTTCGATGGGAACCCCGTTTTCGGTGTAATACCGTTCTGCCATGCGGTAAGTCGCCCCCATCCACTGCCATGAAAATCCGGCCGTATTGGTGACCCCACCTCCATAACCTTCCGGTAATCTGATATTGGAGGAGTGCGCCAGTTCCCCCTGGTTGTAAATATCAATATTGGAATAACCCCAGATCAATTCCTTGTTCCAGGGATCGGCGATAACCATTCGAAGGTCGTACAACTTTTTAATCCGCTCCTCGTTTTGTGCAATCACCTCCCGGTCAAACACATAGGGTTGTTTTTCGTAAGTGTACAGTTCAACGCCATTCATTTGGCAAGCTACGAGAGCTTCCTCGATCGCATCGATGGCATCTTTCCATTTTTCCTTATCGTATTCCAACGGGAAAAAAGGTTCACCATCCTGGTTGACGAAATCGCCGAAATATTCAACATTTCCATTGAAGAAGGGGCTTGCCCGAAAAACCAATACTCTGGCTTTGATCGATTTGGCGACTACCTGATCGACCTGTCCCAAATCCGTCGAAGATGCCCGTTCTTTTAAATTGGGAATGGCTTCATCCATAAGACCCACGATAAAATCAAAACATTCTTCAACTGTGGATCTTTTCTGAAATAATTCCTCTTTGGTAGCATCGGCTTGTAAAAGTTTGTCTGAAATGATGATGGGACCATACCTTTGCACCAGGAGAAAACTGTAATATGCCTTGAGAAATGTCACCTGTGCTTTCCAATCAGCTTTTTCCTTTTCGTTCATGTCGGGCACGGCGTCTATATTTTCCAAAAAAACATTGGCTTGCCTGATGCCTTCGTACAGGGGTTGTCCGGCGTTGGTACCCGACCAGCTTCCCAAAATCGGATCAGAAACCGATTGCAAACCCCGCATCACCCGGATACCACGCAAGTGTTCGGTGTTTTGATTGAGATCGAGTCTTCCCAGCCATTCATCACCTGCGGTCCACAGCGATGTATGTGTTTCATCGACCTGAGGCAGGTAGCTGTATGATTTGGCGAGCGCATTCCAGGCTTCTTCTTTCTGCTTGAACAGGTCTTCGATGGTCAGGGTGTTATCGGGTACCACGTCCAGGTAATCTGAACACGAAAATAAAAGAACCATGATCGAACTGACTCCGAATATCTTTATCATTAGTTTCATCTGAATTTCCATTTTACTATTAGAATGCTATTTGAATGCCGACATTGAATCGTTTGTTGGGAGGATATTTCAGTCCTTCGCTTCCCATTTCAGGATCCCACAGGTCAAAGCGGCTAATGACCAGCAGATTTTCCGCATTGAAGTAAATTCTGCTGTTTTTCATCCCTATACCACTCAGTGTTCCCTCAGGCAGATTATAACCCAATTCGACGCTTTTCAATCTGAGGAAAGCGCCATTTCGCAGCCACCAGGTAGATCTTTGAGTATTATTGGCCAGGGGATCCACGGACAATCTCGGCCAGAAGGCGTGGACGTTGGGGTTGGTTTCACTCCAGTAATCTTCTGCGATGATTGACAAGGCATTTCGACGTCCTGCGAAAGGCGCAATCCCGTGATCGCTGGTGCCTGGATTGATAAACAGTGACACGCGGGAATTACCTTGAAAGAAAAACGACATGTCGAAGTTTTTATATCCTCCGGATAGTCCAAATCCGTACTGCACTTCCGGCACCGTAGGATGCCCCAGAGGGACCTGATCGTTGTTGTTGACAACCCCATCGCCATTGACATCCTTATACTTGATATCTCCAGCCTGATAGGTCCCAAAATCCTGCTTGGGAGAGTTCTCTATTTCTGCTTCATCCACGAACAGTCGTTCGGCGATTAATCCCCAGGCTTGATTGATCGAATGTCCTTGCCTCGATAAGTATCGGTCTGGATAATTTTTTTCGTCGAGTTCTACGTATTCATTCGTGGCGTAGGTGAAGTTCCCACGCGCGGAGAGCCAGAATCCTGAACGGAAAAATTTGGAGTAGTCGATGGACCCTTCGTGTCCCCAGGATAACACCCGGCCTACGTTGCCGTTGATAGGCGCCTCCAGACCGACCGATGATGGGAAGTTTTCACGACGAAGGTATATATTCCGGCGGTCATCCCTGAACAAATCCCACTGGATCTGCAACGACTCATCCAAAAAACTGGCCTCGATTCCAAAGTTCATCTTGGTGGATATTTCCCAGGTAATGTCCGGATTGGCGTATCGATTGATTCTGTATCCATCATAGTAATTGGTGAAGGTGGAGCCCCAGCGGTAAGGTCCGCCTTCCTGGAGCGTGATGTCGGACAAATAAAAGAATCGATCTTGTCTCTCAGCTATGGCATCGTTCCCCACCGTTCCATAAGTAGCCTTGAGCTTGAGCGTATTAATAGTTTCCCTGACTGGATTCCAAAATTCCTCATTGGACAGAATCCATCCACCGCCAATAGAGGGGAAAAAACCAAATCTACTGTCTCCGCCAAATTTCTCGGAACCATTGTAACCGTAGGCAAATTCCATGAAATATTTGGTATCGTAATCATAGGCCACCCGTCCCGAAACTCCCATATTTCTTTCTGGTAAGGTCTCATAGATGGAGGAACTGTTGCCCGCTGTCAGGAGATATTCTTCAAAGGTCCCCACCGACATGATTCCCACCGTATGTTTCCCAAACGTCCGGTCCCAATTCAACCGGCCTTCAAAATAATAATGCGCACTCGCATCCCGGTGTGGTATAACATCCCCCAGATAAGATTGACCGGAGGTAGGATTAAGTGCAAACAATTTGTACTCCTCAGTAATTTGATCGTACGATTCGAGGTCATAGAAATAGGGTTCGTACACCCGCAGACTCGTGTATTCACTCCAGGTGTTGAGAGAACCCTTCAATTGCATCTTCAAACCATCCGCATCGACGGCCTTGAGCTTTTCTCCCATT
>CALEIL010000084.1 GCA_937876435.1 uncultured Bacteroidota bacterium | reverse complement strand
GCAAAACAGCCCAAAGCTAATTAATTTGGCAAAACACAAATTCTCTGAACACCAATAAGTTGTATCTTCTCAAAATACGGTTGAGGGGGTTGAGTTGGTTGACATGGTTGAGGGGGTGTAATTGACAAAAAACGGTCAATGTGAACGGTTTAATTTTTTCCTGTTATTCCAATCAAAATATTCGGTGAGTGAACATAGGTTATCAATTCTCAGCCTCCCTTTCTTCAGTCAAGAGGTAAACTTCCGAGTCCGAAACCAGGGACCCGGGATCAGGCTTACTGCAAAACAGCCCAAAGCTAATTAATTTGGCAAAACACAAATTCTCTGAACACCAACATGTTGAATCTTCTTAAAATACGGTTGAGGGGGTTGAGTTGATTGAGATGGTTGAGGGGGTGTAATTGACAAATAACGGTCAATAGAACCCAGCTCGATTTTTTCTCATATTTGGTCTATCCTCACACCCACACACACTCTCACAGCCAACAGCCAGCAGCCAACAGCCTACAGCCAACAGCCAACATCAAATATCCTCCAGATACAACGCGGCGATCGACTTATGTTCGTGTGTATTGCGAATAGCCCGGGCAAAAAGTCTGGATGACTCCAGCACCATGATTTTACTCGATTCCTGTTTGAGCGGGATCGTATCCGTTACGATCAACCGGGAAAGTTTAGAATTTTCGATATTTTCATACGCGTTGCCCGACAACACCGGATGGGTACAGATGGCAATCACGTTGGTCGCTCCTTTTTCGACCAGGGCATCAGCGGCCCGGCAAAGAGTTCCCGCCGTATCAGCGAGATCGTCTACCACGATCACATCCTTGCCTTCCACTTCACCTATCACTGTCATGGAGGCGACCTCATTGGCCTTGACGCGCTGCTTATCGCAGATCACCAGGGGTGTATTAAACACTTTGGCGTATTTGCGTGCCCGCTTCACACCCCCTACATCGGGGGCGGCAAAAATGGTATTGGACAGATCAAATTTTTCCAGATATGGCATAAAAACGGCCTCACTCCGAAGGTGATCAACCGGAATATCAAAAAAGCCCTGGATCTGATCGGCGTGAAAATCCATCGTCATGACACGATTGGCACCAGCCGCCTCGAGGAGATTGGCTATGAGCTTGGCTGAAATAGGCACCCTGGGCTGATCCTTCCTATCCTGACGGGCATATCCAAAATACGGGATCACCGCCGTAATATAACCTGCTGACGCCCTCTTGGCAGCATCGATCATCAGAAGCAATTCCATGATATTGGCCGGTGGAGATGGAGTACTTTGGATGAAAAACACATACGCTCCCCGAACCGATTCCTGTATGACGGGATGTATTTCCCCGTCCGAAAATTTCTGTATATCCATCCTGGACAGATTCTGACCGTAATTCGAAGCAATTTTTTCAGCGAGATAACGAGAATTCTGACCAGTGAACAACTTTACATCAACCATTATTGTACCATTAATTTAATGCAAAAATAACCCATAAGTCCAACTAAAATGAAAATAAAGAGGGGATTTTAGATTATTTATACCAGGAGGCGTATTGGACGTAATTGTTGGCGATCCGACGAATCTCCCCCTCCATTAATTCCGGAGAAACCGGCTTGATTTTCCGGGCGGGCACCCCCGCGTAGATAAAGCCTTCTTCGCAAACCATATTTTCCAGAACGACCGCTCCGGCTGCAATGATACAGCCACTTTCCACCACGGCATGATCCATGATCCGGCTGCCCATCCCTACCAGTACCAGAGGGTGGATGGTGCATCCGTGTACGATAGCCTGATGTCCTATGGAAACAAAATCTCCAATATCCGTTTTGGATCGTTCATACGTGCAATGGATGATCGCTCCATCCTGGATATTGACCCTGTGCCCGATCCGAATGCTGTTCACATCTCCCCGCACTACCGCCTGAAACCACACGCTGCATTCATCCCCCATGACAACATCGCCCACGATGGTTGCGTTCTCGGCCAAATAACAATTTTCTCCCCACTGTGGGGTAATACCTCTCAGACTTTTAATGAGCGCCATCTGAAGTCCCCATTACCGGTTTCAAAGTATATCCTGCTTTTTTCAGCAGATGAATGACCCCCATTTCCCCGGGGAGGTGGGCCGCCCCGACAGCTACCAGACTCGCCTTCTGACGGATGAATTCCTCGATTTTGGGAATCCAGGCTACGTTGCGGTCTTCCAGCAAGAGTTTATAAAACTTCATCAAACTGGGATCGGTTTCTTTCACCAATTGTAAAATGGCATTGAGATCCTGATTTACGTAAGTTTGATAAAGTTCGTCGCTTTTCTCCGCTTCTTCTGATTCGGACTTATTTTTAGATTTCCCGGCAATGGCGCTGACCAGCATGTCAGCCTGATCCTCATATGGGATGGAATCGAATATAGAAACTTGAAAATCGAGGGTTTCAAGACCGGAAATTGGTTTTTGATCTCCATTCGCTTTTTGAGTAATCTCGAGTTCGTAGGACTTGATGTTGTCCTGCATCAGAGCAGACATATCAATATCGACCAACATATACAGAAAAAACGGCTTGATATTTTTAAAAAACATCACCGGCAGACCCATTTCAGAAAAAAAACCCTCGATTTGAGAGTATTCCTTTTCTGTGACCAGGTCTTCCAGGCTTTGTCCATCGGGCAGCATAATTTTGGGCATGAGTTCCATCAAAGTCGCCGGATCCATACCCAGCTCGCTGACTTCGAGTACTACCTGGTCCACCGCGTTGTAAGCATTCTGGAAATGTTCTGGCCAGAAGAATTGATCTTCGGGGATCAGATGTATGGTTCCCAGCAGGTAAGAAGGCGAATCGAGGTCCCTGGAACTGATTTCCCACAACACGGTATTGGGCAACTTCTCCTGGTAGGTGTCCCTGGATTGCCTGCTGCTGCTACAGCCCCAGAAAATAACAACGATGACCCATATCTTCCACCACATAAATCCCGGTCTACTCATCCTGAAAGGTTTTTCTGATTACTTCGACGATGTAGTCTTTCCACTCCCTGATATTGATCTGATACATGGTCATTCTGTTGTTCTGAGCTGCCGCTGATTTCAGTTGATTAAAACCCACGACCAAACTCCACAGCGTCATATACAGCAAATTGGGTGATCGACCGTTTTTGATCGATTTATCCGCCTGCCCCCGGGCAATTTCCTCCTGAAAGATGGTAATCGGGATATTGTGGATGTCCTTAATTTTCCTGAAATAGATGCTGTTTTTCATAGCATCCGTGAGCTGGTTGTTTTTCTGGTTGGATGACCTGACCAGGTTGGTATAATTGAGCAGTAGTTCCAGATAAAAGGGATGCTCATCCAAAAAATCAATGTAAGCATCCGCCAGGGTCATCGTCGAATCAAATCCGGTTTTCCCCTGGTTGCCCTGTAATACCTGATAAAACATATCGTTCATCTTCCTCATGGCCCGAAAAGTCAATGCCATATAGAGATTTTCTTTACTGTTAAAATAAAAATAGACCAGTCCTTTGCTTATCCCTATTTTATCAGCTATATTTTCCATTTTGGTATTCTCGTACCCCCGCTCAGAAAACTTCTTTTCTGCCGAATTCAATATTTGAAGTTCTTTCTCCTCCCTTTTAGTCGTTGCCATTATTTCTTTTCGATTTAAGGTTCCCGTAAAGTTAGAAATTAATTTATATACCGATCTTAGAAATTATAATTTTAGCTGTTTTTTCTGCCGCTCCTCCCAGCCCCAGCCGGTTCTCCAATTCGGAAAAATCCTGTAAAATATGATTCCGGTTTAAGGGTGCGATCAGTCGACTGACCTCATCCTGAAGGCGGTAGGGGGTAAGTTCCTGCTGTATCAATTCTTTAACTACTTCTTTGTTCATGACCAGATTGACGAGAGAAATATAGGGCACTTTGATCAACCGTTTGGCGATGCTATAACTGATCGGACTCCCCTTAAAACACACCACCTCGGGAACTTTGAACAGAGCGGTTTCCAGAGTCGCTGTTCCGGAGGCCACACACGCCACGTAAGCTTTACTTAATAGATGATAGGTATTTTCCTCAAAAAAAACTGTGGAAACCCCGGCCTCATTAAGTATTTCATCGTATACGGTTTGAGGTATATTGGGAGATTTTCCGATAACGATGTGAAAATCCTCCATATCCCGGACAGCTGCCAGTTGCACGGGCAAAATCTTCCTCACCTCCTGTTGCCTGCTTCCCGGCAAAAGAGCGATAATTTTCCTGTATCCGTATTGGGTTTCTGTCGATTCCTTTTCGTTTGACTTTGTAAGATTCCGGACCTGGATTTGAGGTTCCCGTTCAACGTAATGGCTCTCCTTAAATTCATGGATAATATCGACCAGGGGATGACCTACGTAATGAACATCGTAATCAAAACGGGCAAAAAACGACTTTTCAAAAGGCAGTATGCAAAACAATTCATCGATGTCCCGCTTGAGCTGCAGGGCACGTTTTTCCTTCCAGGCCCAGGCCTGGGGAGCGATATAATAAAAATTCCGTAACCCCTGCTTTTTGGCCCAACGCGCCACACGCATATTGAATCCGGGGAAATCGATGTATATAATGGCGTCGGGTTGCCACGTTCTGATGGCTGCTTTCGCCAACCGCAAATTGGCAAATATCTGGGGCAGGTGTTTCACTACTTCAGAAAAACCCATAAACGACAGCCGATCGATCGTCTGGTCCAGTTCCACGCCAGCCCGCTCCATTTTCATTCCACCGAATCCCCTGAAGAGGATTTCCGGATTCTCTTTTTTCAAGGCTTGCACCAAATGTGCACCGTGCAGATCACCCGATGGTTCTCCGGCTATGAGATATATTTTCCTGATCACAACAGAAACTTTAGAAAATAAAGGATCCAGGCAATGATAAACACGAACGTAGGGAAAACGACTCCACGGACAGCCCTGTGAGCATATCTGTTTTGGAAATACTTCACCAGTACCACGTTGGTGCCGATACTGACCAATGAAATAGTCCGGATGGGAAAGTCCGCCGTCATCGCTTCACGGGGAATTATTTCAAGTTTGCTCAATTCTATAAAAACGACGTATAAAACAACAAAAGACACAACAGGCAACAACGTTCCACTTAATACGCCCACTACAACGTTGTCATACCGCCTGTCAATCATTCAGTAAGCCATTGAGTTTTCCTAATGCGGGATAATGGGTCAGGTCAAACTGGCACGGAACCACAGATACAAATCCGTTTTCAAGAGCTTCGATATCTGTATCCTCTCCTTTATCCATATTAGCCAGTTCTCCCGCCATCCAATAATACTTCATTCCACGGGGATCCTTCCCTTCCTGAAATTCCTCCACCCAACGTGCGTTCGCCTGCCGGCAAATCTTGATGCCTTTCAACTCACCGTTGGGAAGCGCCGGAATATTGACATTGAGCAGCAGCGGATCGTGGGGAGCCTTTTCAAACGTCAAGACGTATTCACTGACTTGCCGGGCTACGCTTCCTGCAGCGGTAAAATCCGCTTCAAAGGATAAATCGAGCAGTGAAAAACCCACGCTGTGTACTCCTTCCATCGCCGCTTCCATCGCTGCCGACATCGTTCCGCTGTAAATGATATTGATCGATGCATTGGCCCCGTGATTGATTCCAGACACGCACAGATCGATGGATTCATTCTTCAAAAGGACGTTTTTTGCCCATTTCACGCAATCCACCGGGGTGCCCGAACACTCATACGCCTCGATGCCCTCAAAGGTATTGACCCGGTTGAACCGGATAGGCTCGCGTAAGGTAATCGCATGTCCCTTACCACTCTGTGGAGAGTCTGGAGAGACCACGTAAATCCTTCCCAGATCCTTCACAGCGTTGACAAGTGCATGGAGTCCGGGTGCAAACATACCATCGTCATTGGTCACTAATATTACTCTTTCTTTCGTTGTCATAAAAGGTTTGGTGATTAAGGATCAAAAATACATCAATCAAACGGTTGAATCGATTCTCTCTATATATTTTTCAAAAATAGCTGCTGTTTAAAGGTTATCCCTCTTTTTTTAGTCAATTTTGTGACCGTCTGAGACATTTGCAATCATGGAACAAAATATGTATCAAAAAACTGCCCGCACCGGAGTATTGCTGGTCAATCTTGGATCACCAGACAGCCCCGCGGTTCCCGATGTACGGAAGTATCTGATCGAGTTTTTGCTCGATCCCAGGGTGATAGACATTCCTTACATCAACAGGCAATTACTGGTAAGAGGCCCGATTGCCATGGTTAGGTCACCCAAATCTGCGAAAGAGTATCAAAAGTTGTGGACGCCGGATGGTTCTCCGCTGATCTTCTATGGTCATCAGCTTCAAAAACTGTTGCAGGAAAGATTGGGGGATGCCTATAAGGTGGTTTTGGCTATGCGCTACCAGTCTCCATCTATCGAACAGGGGGTACAGGAACTCAAAAACAGTGGGGCGACCAAATGGATCGTGATTCCTCTTTTCCCACAGCAAGCTTCTGCCACGGTAGGCTCTGTTCTGGAAAAAGTCATGGACCTGATCCGGAAAGACTGGATTTATCCTGAGATCAGTATGGTCAATCAATTCTACGATCGACCGGATTTCATCAACGCCTGGGCATCCGTTGCCCGGGGATATGACCTTGACAGTTACGAAAAAATCATTTTCAGTTACCACGGTCTGCCCCAAAGGCATCTATTGAAAGCCGATCCTGGTCATTATTGTAAAGCTAATATCGAGTGTTGTCAGACGATCAACTCTCAAAACCGGTATTGCTACTCGGCTCAGTGCTTCCATACTACCTCATTACTTCAGGAGAAACTGCGATTGCCCATTGACAAATGCATCACGACCTTCCAGTCCCGGTTGGGCCGATCAGAATGGATAAAGCCCTACACCGAAGAGGTCGTCAAAAAACTGGCCAGTGACGGCCACAAAAGGGTATTGATCATAAGCCCTGCCTTCGTAGCGGATTGTCTGGAAACCATCGTCGAACTGGGAATGGAATACAAAAGCCTGTTCCTGGAGCATGGCGGGGAGACTTTTGATATGATGGAAAGTCTCAACGTGCATCCTGACTGGGTGGAAGTGTTGTATAGAATGGTCAGGGAACGCGACGGAACAGAGGTTGTTAATATTTGATTCTCAAAGGGTCCTGCCAGAATTATATTTAATTATTTATTACTATTGGGAAACTGTTACTAAAGATGGACATCGCAACATTCAGGAAAAAGATCAAGACCAATCCCGTTCAGCCGATTTATTTTCTCTACGGTGATGAATCGTTTTATATCGACAACCTGGGTAAATTTATCGTAGATCTCACCGTCAGTCCCGAAATGAAGGATTTCAACTACTCCGTTTTATACGGCAAGGAGGTCGATACAGCCACCGTGCTCGATGCTTTGATGCGTTACCCCATGATGGCCGAATATCAGGTCATCCACCTCAAGGAAGCCCACCAGATGAAATCCTTTGCGGATCTTTTACCCTACCTGAACGAGCCGCTCGAATCCACCATTTTTATCATCGAATACAAAAACTCTGTCGATAAGCGATTTAAAGTTTTCAAAACCCTGACCAAACTTGAAACGGCTTTCGAATCAGCTTCTGTACGGGATTACCAGATCACCCAGTGGATCGGTGATTATGTAAAAGGTCAGGATTGGACTATTCAGCCTGAAACCACCCGCCTACTGGGTGAATACCTGGGGACAGACCTGCAAAAGATCGTGAACGAGCTGGAAAAAATTATGCTCAATAAGAAAGACAACACGACCATTACGACCGATGACGTGGAGAGGTACGTGGGGATCAGCAAGGAATACAATATTTTTGAACTTCAAAAAGCCATAGGGAGTGGCGACAGTCCCCAAGCCCTCCGGATTATCACCGCTATGATGGAAAACGAGAAGGACAATTCCCCGATTATGATCATTTCAATGTTGTATTCCTACTTTACCAAAATTTATAAAATGCATTTTTTACGTTCCGCCCCGCAAAAGGAACAAATGCAAAATCTGGGCTTATCGCATGCTTTTTTCCTCAATGAATTTCAGCAAGCCACCAGGGTATTTAGCGCTTACAAGTGTGAGTCCATCCTGGATATTTTACACGAGTATGATCTCAAATCCAAGGGGTTTGATTATCCGGCCGGAGGTAGTGGAAGTTTGATCCGTGAGATGCTTTATAAAATATTGAGGTAATTTGATTGATTTCCAGGGGTCGGTTTTTATCTCTGGACGACCAATATCCACGCCTGAAACATCCCTCGGATATCCTCAATACACTATATCCTCCAAATGCCTGATCTTATAATGATTCTCGCGATCCGGGCGGATTCCGATGATATCAAATCGAATGGGCCCCTCATGAGCAATGGACTGAATGTACCTCGAAGCGGCGGTGGCTAGATACGCCATTTTTTGTTCGGTGACGAATTCTACAGGATCACCGAAAAACGCATCTTTGCGGTACTTGACTTCCACGAATATCAGAAAATCCTCTTTGCTGCAGATGATATCGATCTCCAGATTACTGATCCGCCAGTTCCGCTCCAGGATATTATATCCTTTGGACAGGAGATATTCGCAGGCAATTCTCTCACCTTTGTCACCAGAAGATTTTGTGGTAGTCATACATTCATAAAATTACAAAATATACGGCTCGCTGATTCAATATCCAAGGCGCACCATAGGATCTGGCAAATATGGCATAAACGTGTTCTATCAGGGATGTCTGCATTGCACCGGGGCTTTCGCTCACCCGCGGTCTCCAGGATGCAAAATTGATCCGGGAAGTTTTAGCCATCAATAGTTCTCCTTTATAAATTCCAGCAATGTCTGCATCCTTTCTTTATATTGATTGCTCGACCCCAAATAATTGTTGTGCATGAATGAGAAGATAAAAACCTTTCCTGAATCGGCCTTCAGAAAACCGGACAGACAATGGACACCGGATAACGTACCCGTTTTTGCAAACACGTAAGGCTGATCTCCATCTCCATACCAGGAGGAAATCGTACCCCGGATACCGCCCGCAGGGAAAAAATGGACCAGTCGATCAAACGGCATAGAATGATACAATCGCTGCAACAGGTCGACCAGAAAACGGGGCGAAAATTTATTGTAAATCGACAATCCGGAACCATCCACCCAATTTATTTTATCCTTCCAGGAACTAAAATCGGTGACCATCAACGAATCGATAAGTCTGGAGGTACTGATAGTATCCCACCAGTCCGAAGATATGTTCATCAGCATTTGTTCTGCGATCATATTGTCACTGACGTACATCATAGACCTCAACAAAGTGTCGCGTTCCGAACCTGGAAGCGGCTGCCATTTCTCTCCTGGCCCCACCTGCAGGGAACGGGTCCAGCCTACTTTCTGACCTATAGTATCACCGAGTAAGGTGGTCACTACTTCAGGATTCCATACAAACGGTATCCGGAGTGTATCCTCGGTGCACCGGGCAGAATTGAGCTGAAAAATATTTGAAGTTTCTTCCCTTTTGACCCTGAAATAATCTGTGTCCGAAACCTGATTTTGGATAAACGTGGCCGGTAGAATATTCCACTTACCCTCGTGACACCAGGCTCTGACCATGTTACCGTATACAGGCATCGGGCTGATCTGCCCCGAATAATAATAGGGATAGTCATCCCAGGACCACCCGTTCCCCCAACGATCATCCGGACTCCAGTCCGAAACGAAAACCAGTTTTTTCTGATTCTTTAGAAAGCTGAGCATACTATCCGACTTAAACCGGGGATCCAGAAAACCGGGATCTCCTGTCCCCTTGATCCACGTAGTATCTTCCCGAATGAGGTATTTCAACCCGGTCAGATTGGCATCCAGGTATTTGAGGGAGGAATACAAGGTCAGAATCTTGGTGTTGGACGCTGGTGTGAACAATGAATGACTATGGAAATCCACGATGGTTGTGGTGGTATGGGGATCCGAATCAGCTTCTATGACCAGTAGCCCGCTATGAACTCCTGAAGTATCAAAAAGGTGATGAACCCATTCCATAGCGGTTTGGGGCGTCCGGTCTTTTGGGACATTGCGTCTGGACGAGCAGCTTGAAATAACCAGTAGTATGACAGGAAAGAGTAAAATAAATACCCATTTTTTCATAAATTCACCTTAACTATTAATTACAAATCGAGCAAATACCGAAAAATTGGTTTTCTGGAGTTGCCTGGTTTCGAATCCGTATGAGACCTGAAAACTTCGGTTTGACCCAAATTTCCGAATGTCATGAACAAGTCAGTTGATTGTTCCGACCTGCTCAATAAAAATAATAAAAAATAAACAATCATGAGGCTATTGACAGATACGACCCTGATCTTGATAATGATATCTCTCACCAATAGTCTCCTATGGAGCCAGATACTGGCCCCCTCTATGAAGGAATTGGAGGACAGATATCCTCAATATCTGGAGTCGACGATTTCAGGTAAACGATTTGAAGTGGAAGATCTGATCCCAATATTTGACCGGCTAAGTGAAAATTCCGATATCCAATTTTCAGTGAATGCGCATAGTTTACAAAACCGGCCGATCTACCTGGCTTCCTTTGGACACGGTGAAATACCGGTACTCATGTGGTCCCAAATGCATGGAGATGAGTCTACCGCCACCATGGCATTACTGGATCTATTCAATTTTCTGTCATCCGAGAATATGGAGGACCAGGCCTTCATAGAAGCCATCAAAGAGCGATTGACCTTGCACTTCATTCCGATGCTCAATCCCGATGGAGCCAGTAAATTTCAGAGAAGAAACGCATCGCTCACAGATCTCAACCGGGATGCCCTGGATCTCAGCAATCCCGAATCCCGGTTCTTGAAATCCGTCCGGGATTCTTTGGAACCGGTATTTGGCTTCAATCTTCACGATCAAAGCATATATTACCGGGCAGGCAGAAACGGCAAACAAGTAGCGTTGGCTTTTCTGGCACCAGCGTATGATTTTGACAAAACCATCAATGATGTCAGGATGCGATCCATGCAATTGATCGCCCACCTTCATGATTCCCTCCAAATGTTGATTCCTCAACGAATCGCCATTTATGACGACAGTTTCGAACCCCGGGCGTTCGGTGACAACATCCAAAAATGGGGGACCTCGACGATATTGATCGAATCGGGTGGATATCCCGATGATCCAGAAAAACAATATTTACGCCAATTGAATTTTATCACGTTGATCAAATCGCTGGAATCCATCATGAGCGGCTCGTACGAGGAAAAAACGGTCGAAGAGTACCAGTCAATACCTGAAAATGAGAGAAGAATGCTATCCCTTATTATCGAAGATCTCAAAATCCCGGTCGAAAATCAAAATATAAGGATGGATATCGGTTACACTTACTATGAAATAGTAGAAGATAGCACGACTTATTATCCGGCGAATATAGCAGACGTAGGGGATTTGAGTACCTATACCGGTTTTGAGGTTTTTCCGGCAGAAGATTTTGAAGTGATCGCGGGCAAATGGTATCCGGATACCATGCAAAACATCCGGGATCTGGCAGATAAAAACTGGAAAGCATTGATCAGGGAAGGATTTTTGGGTTTTTTGATCGCGTCTGACTCGGGCATTGGCACCAATTTCACCCCCTTTCTGATATATAAGAATCCACAGGAAAATGATGAGCGATTGGATCTGGTCATGGCTCCTGGAAAGGATCCTACATTTATTTTACAGGCCAGGGATACTAACGACAGATTTGTGGTTCACAACGGAAAGATACACCCTATCGAAAGATACATTTCGCTTGTGGAGCAAGAACTAAATGAAATCAATGACCAATAATATTCCTACCTGGCGCCGTAGACTTTCCATCGATATCTCCGATATATCGTAAATAAAAAAGGAAGGTCATCTGGTCATTGAGACTGACAACCTTCCTGGATGGTGGTGGTGGAGGATATCGGAGTCGAACCGATGACCTCTAGAATGCAAATCTAGCGCTCTAGCCAGCTGAGCTAATCCCCCGTACGGGTTTGGGTGTGGGTGTGGGTTCTGGTTTGTGGGGTGTGGGTGGGGGTGTGGGTGTGTTTCCAATTCTATTTACGAATCTTTGTACTTCGAATAAGCCCCAATAACATTTTTGAAATGGATTCATATTCCAGGTACAGCATATCGAATTCCTCTTTCGGAATCCAATTTTGTGTTTTCAATATCTTTAATAGTGCCACACATTCATTCACGGATCCTCGGGCCATGATATAGAAGTGTTTTTTATCTGCTTCAGTCATTCTTCCTACCCCTTCTGCTAAATTGAGGGCAACGGAAATGCATGATCTTTTCAGTTGGTCGGCCACAAATTTATCAATTTGATTTGAAGAAAAAATGTAATTCAACAAGATTGTGTTCGTTTCTTCAATCTTTTGATTTACTTCCAGTTTTTCAAAATCAAACATACGGACTAAATTGCGTCTTTCAAAAAACTCATTCCACCCATACTCACTCACTCCCCCCCAACTCTCTCACTCTCACTATCTCTCACACCCACATCAAACCCAAACTCTCTCACACCCACACCCAAACTCTCTCACACCCAAACTAATTCACACCCAAACTCTCCCCCACACTCACA
>CALEIL010000083.1 GCA_937876435.1 uncultured Bacteroidota bacterium | reverse complement strand
GTGGATCTCTTTGATTCTAAACCTCCTAAACCTTCTGTCAGTAATCAGTAATCAGTGGGTGTGAGTGTGTAGGGGCAACCCTTGCGGTTGCCAAAAAGAAAAAAAGAAGTAATTATCAGTGGTCAGTTATCAGTGGTCAGTCATAAGGTGTAATCTCTGTGATTCTCCGTGATCTCCTCCGCGGTATTCTGTGTGAACTGCCATATAGACCATCATCAAACCTTCGAAGTGCTCTCGTACCCCAGTATACTCAGCATATGCTCAGAGCTTTGTTCGTCCCGGAATACATAATCTACATAGTTTCCGGTAGAATCGCGGTCTATGACAATGGTTTTGGGGGACGGAATAAGACAATGTTTGATCCCGCCGTATCCACTGATGGCATCCTGGTACGCGCCCGTATGGAAAAAACCTACATAAAGAGGTTCTTCTTCGTTTTCCGGGTCAATTTCGGGTAGAAAAACCTGTTGGTTCAGATCTTCTGAGTTGTAATAATCAGAATGATCACAACTAATTCCCCCGATATTCACATTGTTATATGGCTTATCCCATTTGTTGATGGGCAACAAAATAAATTTTTCGAGAATCCCCCAGGCATCGGGGATGGTATTCATCAGACTATTGTCGATCATATACCACCGTTCCGCATCGTTTTGTTTTTTTTCTTCCAGCACGGTGAATATAGTGGCCCCACTCTCCCCCACCGTGTATTTCCCAAATTCGGTATAGAGATTGGGTTCTTCGATTTCTTCTTCCGTACAAATCTGTTTGATCGAAGAGACGATATCATTGATCATGGATTTGTAGTCAAACTCAAAGCCCAGGTTGTTGCGAATGGGGAATCCACCCCCTATATTCAAATCCTGCAGCGTAGGGCACACGTGTTTGAGTTGGGCGTAAAGGCGGATGGCCTTACTAAATTCACCCCAGTAGTACAGATTATCCTTGATCCCGGTATCGATAAAAAAGTGAACCATGGTGAGGTTGATATTCTTCATCCTGGAAATCTTCTTTTTGTAGAATGGGATGATTTCCTCTGGTCGGATACCCAGTCGGGATGTGTAATACGCAGATTGGGGTTCCTCGTTGATCGCCATCCGGATGCCGATATTGATAGGCGATTTCAGTCTTTTATTGAGTCTGCCCAGTTCGGTCATGGAATCGAGAACCACGATGCTGTTTTGGAAACCATCAGCCTGTAACTGGATGATCCGGTCGAGATATTCCTGGGTTTTATACCCGTTGTGAACGATGATAATATCCTTATCGAGATGACCCGACTCATAGAGTTTATATATAATATCTACATCAAATGCCGAACTCGTTTCCAGGTGCACGTCGTATTCCAGCGCTTTGCGGATCACGTGTTCAAAATGGCAGCACTTAGTACAGTAACAGTAGTAGTATTTGCCCCGGTAATTATTGTTTTTCATGCTCCGGTTGAACAGATTCTTGGCCTTCTTGATCTGGTCACCGATCCGGGGAAGATAGTTGAGCTTGAAGGGTGTTCCATATTTTTTGATCAGATGACTGAGAGATACACCGTGAAAGGTCAATTCACCATCCAGGAGATCAAACCCATCTTGTGGAAATTCATAACTCTGGTCTATCAATTCAAAATAAGTGCTTTTCATTCGATTGTTACAATAATTTCTGTGATTTACAACTTTTTACGAAGGTTTTCCCAAAAGGATGCTAAATTAAATGTTCTGGTCATATAATTGTTGGTCTTTGACCTAAATTTTTAGTTTTGGTTGTCAGACTCAAATTTCCCCTCCATTGAATGTCCGTCCCATGATCACCCCTCAACAGGGCAATTCACGGACTCAGTGCTTCCCTATGAGATTCCGGGATCGATTATTTATTGCGTTTTCCCAGGACCCTCGAACAAGATTCCAGACCATGTTCCGGTTTTCGGGAGAGGTGCTTCGTTTCATAAATTCTTAAAACTTATGAAACAGAGCACTTAGTTTACTCACTACGCTTCAAACAAAAACGACTTATGGCCATTTTTACATTTTTAGCTTTCACCATTCTGGTTGGAATCATCGCCTACATCGCCACTCTTAAGACGGACGAGTCCACTTCAGACGGATATTTTCTGGGTGGGCGTAGTTTGACCGCAGGTGTGATCGCAGGTTCTTTGCTGATGACCAATTTGTCCACCGAACAAATCGTAGGACTCAACGGCCAGTCCTTTGAACAGGGAATACTGGTCATGGCCTGGGAAACCCTGGCTGCTATTGCTATGGTCATCACCGCCTTGTTTCTGATGCCACGCTATCTGAAGATGGGGCTCACTACCCTCCCCCAATTTCTGGCCAGCAGGTACGATACCATGACCAAAACCCTGACCTCGATTTTGTTCCTAAGCGGATATGTTGTTATTCTGTTGCCTATCGTACTGTATTCTGGTTCTCTGGCCCTCATAACGATGTTTGACATACCGGAAACGTTCAATATTTCCTTTACCGCAGCCCTATGGATTGGAGTTTGGAGTCTGGGAATCATCGGCTCCATATACGCCATTTTCGGTGGATTAAAAGCAGTGGCAGTTTCTGATTCAGTCAACGCCATTGGTTTGCTTCTGGGGGGACTGATGATACCCATCCTAGGTCTGATGTTGATCGGGGACGGAAATGTAATTACGGGCATTGATACCTTATACGAATCGGTCCCGGGGCATTTTGAATCGATCGGCAGCTCCGATAGCTACGTACCCTTCTCCACCATATTTACAGGGATGATGCTGGTCCAGTTGTTCTACTGGGGAACCAATCAGGCCATTATACAACGGGCACTGGCAGCGAAGAACTTAAGGGAAGGTCAAAAAGGATTGCTCCTGGCCGCTTTTGTCAAGGTGCTTGGACCACTTATCGTAGTACTGCCTGGAATTATCGCCTTTTATTTGTTTGGCGATAGCCTGGATCTCGCTGATCAGGCCTATCCATTGCTCGTGAAAAAAGTTTTACCCCCAGCTTTTATAGGATTTTTTGCAGCGGTGATGTTTGGAGCCATTCTCAGTTCATTCAATAGCGTTCTCAACAGCTCCGTCACATTGTTTGGGATCGACATATACAAGGAATACATCAACAAAGAAGCCACGGAACGTCAGATCGTCTGGCATGGTAAAAGATTTGGCTTACTACTGGCCTTTTTATCGATGTTCATCGCTCCGCTCATCGTAAATGCCCCTTCCGGATTATTCGGTTATTTACAGGAAGTCAACGGAGCCTACAGTATCCCGATCCTGACCATTATACTCGTCGGCTATCTCACCAGGTATGTCCCGGCTATCGCCGCCAAAATCTCTATTATCTCAGGATCCTTGTTGTATATTATCAGCCAGTTTGTATTGAAACCATTCGTATTTGGCGCTGACAATTACATCCACTATCTTCACGTAATGGCGATATTGTTTTTATTCAATGTCATTTTGATGCTGGCCATTGGAGCCAGATACCCCAGACGTGAAGCCTACACAATACCTGAATCAGGTGCGGTAGAAATGACACCTTATAAGTACCGAATACCAGTCGCCATAGGTATCACGGTACTGGTCATTTACATTTATTACTTCTTCGCATAGAAACCGATAATGAATCTCTGAAATTTATTCAAATATTCGGTACACTGCGAAAATCGCAGCAAAAGTAATAGTGCACTGAATTGTAAGTTCCTTCTATGTGGTATTTCAAAATATTTTGTCAGATCAAAGAAGCATAACAATATTTCCTGAGTGCCTCATTCAACCATATGCGAGACCCTTTTGACTCTATCCATCGATTGCATTATGTACCACAAGACTATGGAGCCCTCCTCTGATAAGGATCCTCGGTTCCTTTCTCAAAGACGTACCAGACCTCTGGTCTCGCTCATTTCATTGACGAGACTTATTAGGACATGCGTCTTCGAGACGGTAAAAAACCACCTCCTCTTAAGCATCAGTTTACTTATGAAATGAAGCATTAGTCCTATACCAGGAGGTTATGACCAAGCCAGGGTATTTCAACGTTATTAAGGTCGTCTTCCAGTAGCCAGACGATAAAGAATACCAATTACAGCCAATACGAGAAGGATATGGATCAAACTACCCACGGCTTCTCCAAAAGCAAAAAATCCAACGGCCCATCCAATCAGTAGGATGACAACGATTAACCAAATTAAATTACCCATTACTATAATACTTTAGTTGGTGATTAATTAAACCGCTCAAAAGACATCCGACTTTAGGGGATAGTGTCCCCTATTTTGGTCCACCTTTCGATCGAATTTAAAAATTAATATAGGCAGAAATTCAATCAAAAAATAATTATTTTAATTTTTTAACATTCATATATGCCCCGTTAAATATGATATCTCCATCCGGACCCCACCCTTTTCACCTGCCTCATGTCATCCACTCAAACAAACCAAAA
>CALEIL010000082.1 GCA_937876435.1 uncultured Bacteroidota bacterium | reverse complement strand
TTTCCAATTCCTGCTCCCGAATTTTGAGTTCTACAGAATTACACGTTTCCGACGTTATATGAAATATTTCATCTCTCAATTTCTTGTGGTTGGCAGCTTTTCGAAGAAAATTAAAAGTGAGATTGCGTGTAATGGTAAAGAGATAGGATTTGAAGGAGAGTAGTGGATCCAGGTTCTCGCGGTTGATCCACACTTTCAGAAAAACTTCCTGGACAATTTCTTCGGCATATTCTTTATGTCTTAAAAAGCTCAGGGCATACATATACACGTCATCTTTGTAAAATTCAAAAAGATGTCTGAATGTTTCTTCATCGTTGTTCCTGAGTGAAACCACATAGGAATGTTCGTTATCCATACTTTCCTCAAGCATTATTGACCATTTTCATCACAATCATAAATTCTCGTAAATCTACCTGAGTTAATCGGTGTCCTCTGCCGCCTGAATAACCGGTCATATCACTTATTGCGGTTCAGGATTAAAGATTGTCTCTATGCAATATTAAGAAATATTTAATATTATGCATCGCTAATATAAATTTATTTGGACAATTTCAATGAACCATGTTCTCGTAAGTTTAAAATAAAAACCTACAAGTTGTAGGCAAATAAAGGGGCTCAGAAGATTATATGGGATTTTTATCTTCACCATTTTGATGAATATTTAGGTCTGCCTTGGGATTAACACAGTCAAGTGTTGTTTCCAATAATACATTGTTTATGTCGGAGCTGGGGCTCCAACGTCCCAGGCAAACCCTGCTGTCTATTTAGGAAGAGTCCCAAATATTTACATGTTTTCACCTACTTTCAAATGGTTTCTATGTAAATTAGCAAGAAAGAAAGATCAGTTCATATGGCCAGAAATAAAAAAAATAAAAAGCGGTCAAATAAGCAACCACCACAACTCAGTCCGGAGAAATACATACGTCAAAAGGCACGGAATTTACCATTGTTCCGATGCTATATAAACGATGATTGGGAATCGTCAGGAATGGGAAATGTCCTGGTCATTCGCGTACACAAAAATGGGAATTATACAATAGGGTACTATTTGGTTGACTTGAAATGCCTGGGGGTAGAACGGACATCCTTTATGTTCAACGAACCGGAATCTCTTTTGGATACTTTAATTAACAACCCCGTGGGTATGGCATTTTCAGAAATTGACTACATCCTGGGTCATAACATTATATTTGGAGGGATCAAATTTGCGGAAAGCTATGGTATTAAACCGCATAGACTCTGGTCCGTGACCGAATATATCCTGGAACCGGATGACGATAGCATCCCGATCTTAGACATCGAATTTGGGGAAAATGGAAAACCTCACTTTATTGCGGGACCCGATGATGACGACCATAGGATCAACCAGGTGTTGAATACCCTGAATACCTCTGCCGGACCTGGTCATTTTTATTTTACTGCCAGTGATGAAAGTATGGATGAGGATGATTTCGATGAGGATGATTTCGATGAGGATGAACTCCTTGATTTCGATGAAGAAACAATTGAAGAAATATTGGAGAATTTACAGGAGATGGGCTTACTTGGGGATCCGAATGGGACCTTACTTCAATCTTTCACGACTCTATCCAATCTCTACATGATCGCTTTCCCGGAGGAAGTACCAAAGATTCTGCCCACAGATATTCAATTCGATGTCCGCATCGATGATGAATCATACGATATACAACCTGAGGATGAGGAATACATATCACACACCATTCGATCTATTTATCGAAAATCCAAAAAGGTTCAAAACTCCACGCTGGCAAAACTCCAGAATCGATACGTCGATTCTTCCGAGGGCTTATTAATGATCTACTGTACCTGGCAGGGAATTTTCGAGCATGAACCAAAAATCATAAAGTCTCTGATTGAGGAAAAATATCCGGACCATGTGGGGTATACACTTTTACAAAGTTACCAGTCGTCTGCCACCGGAAATCCGGATAAGGGATGGGATCTATTGAGAAAATCATTGAAAATACAGGAAGCTTTCCCCCAACATGAATTCTTTAAGCCCTATGAATATGAATGGTTTCTCATAGCATCGATTGCTTATTTCTGTGCTATTGACGATATCTCTACGGCCATTTCATACACCACCGTATTGATCAATGAAATAGAAGATTTCGAAATGAGCTACCCTTTGGCTGATGCAACAATAGAAATGATGTTTGATAAATTGGAAGAAAAATTTGATGAAATTGATTCTCCGGATACATTCGATACACCCGATACTTTAAAGAATAGAAATAATATGAAGAAGTTGTAGGGATATTTGAAATTCATCAAACCCACGTTGGAATCATATAAAATGCGAAAAACCCTTTACCTTCATTCATTTAAAATGGTTAATCACACATCCATGAATATCAATTCGCTGAAATCAAAAATCTACCTCTATACATTAATTGCTGCCCTGATTAGTCTTCCGCTTTCGGAAATTGGGACTCAAAACCCGGCTCCCCATACCAAAAGTGTCCTGACCATTGGCAATAGCTTTGCTGACAACGCGGCTACCTTTCTATCTCAAATTGCGGAATCAGTTCCCGGTTATACCATCGAGATCACAAAAGCCAATATCGGTGGATGCTCCCTGGAAAAACACGCTGCGCTCATCGGAGAGTGCCGGAAAAATCCGGATTTGAAGCCGTATTATCAAAAATATTGTCTCCAGGAATTATTGACCATGAATGACTACGATGTGGTGACCATCCAACAAGTCAGCCACTTGAGTATACATGCTGACTCATTTGAACCCTTCGCCCACGAATTAATTGATTTTATCCGTAAAAATGCAGAAGAATCCGAAATCAAGGTTCACCAGATCTGGGCTTATGGACCTGGAAGCGACCGCCTGGAAAAATGGGAGATGACCCGGGAAGAAATGCAATCCAGACTGGTGCAAAATTACACGGACCTGGCTTCCCGTTACAACCTGGATATTTTACCATCCGGAAATGCATTCTACACAGCCTTCGAAAAAAATCCGAAATTGGATCTCTGGTCCAGGGACCGTTATCACGCCAATCCAAACGGATGTTACCTGGCGGGTTGTGTATGGTTTGGCGAGTTGTTTGGCATTTCACCCAAAAAAATTCAATTTGTACCGGATGGAATGGAACCGAAAACCGCCAAATTTCTGCGAAAAATGGCGGCAAAGGTGGTCAAAAATCAGTGAATTATTACCCGGGCCCCCTCGACATCTATCAAGACGACCATTCCGCAACCCCACATATAACTCCCTACAGAAAGTAAGGCTGGCAGATCCGGATCTCCGGATACACCGGCCATCGGAACGAACGAAAGGCTTTCATTTCTTTATCGAAAGGACTCCAGTAGTTTTAATCTCACCTTTTCAAAATCATCACCCGACTGTGACCAGGGCACTTTTTCCGTCATACCCACTTCGCTCATTGCCGCGGGAACTACGTCAGATATTAATCGTAAAACCTGATCTTTTCCTATTTTATCCTCAGCCATTTTCATGAGTACCGCATCCTGCTGCCCCCTTCTGATATTCTTCAACCGGATAGATGGAAAAAATCGATTCACCCCCCGGCTTTCTTCCGGATAGTAAGGCATTTGACCCGGGTAATAAAACACTCCATCCCCGTTGCCAAACTCCATTTCATCGTTAATAAATGTCATAGGCCTCCTGTAAACATTCTGATGCAGATGCCCTTTGGGTCCCTGGCGGTTGTGTTGCCAATGGGTACCGTGCCAGATAAAATGCACCGGCACGTCATACTTGTACATGATCCAACTATTGACCCTCAGATCGACAGCAGCGCCTTCCAGGATGACCGATCCATACCGGGGACGGTTCCCGTTATAAAACCAATACTCTCCTCCCTTTTCTTCCACGTAATCGCGTTTATCCAGGTCGACCCCGTTGTAAGCAGCCCAGAAATCTATATAATCATCCAGTTCCTCATGAAATCCGGCTGTGGTAAAGACAGGCAACCGCTCACCCGGGCCCTGATTTTTCTTAATCCATCCAGCTCTTTCTTTGATCCACTCGTATGATTCCGGGCCGGGTTCATCGATCAGGTACCAAAAATATTTTGATTCAGGCGCATATTTATCAAACCAGTTGACCCATAGGTCGGACTGCTTCTGAACATCTACCGCGTTTTGTCCAAGCACATTTGCGCCGTACATTCCAATCGGGAACAAAAATTCGCCCTCCCCCTGTCCGGGACCCTGATAACCCTGGCCAGCGGTGTAGGCTGTCCCGTCGAGATAAGGAAGATATTCTTTTAAATTATCCTCATCAAAAGCGGTCCTGTTGACGGAAAATCCACCGGAAATATCTATCCGATGCCGCTTACCATCAAACTTGATCATCCGGGTTAATTCTTGTTCATCGAGTTGAGGAAAATACTTTTCATACCCATCACAATACATCCATACGACCGAAGCATTCTCGTCGGGCAGATACGCGTCCAGCAATTCGATTTCCAGTGGAATGGTTGCAAACAATTTATCCCCTTCAAATATTTGAACGGATCCCACGTACATACCGGGTGAAAACCTGTCTCTATCCCGTGGCAGATGAATATCTACCCAAAATCCCTGGTTGTACGACGATTCGGCCGCCGGGAGCTGTGCCGGAAAGCCGCCTCTGGAAGGAGGTAGATCCACGGGTACCAGGGCATCCGGGATCCACCCGGTCATATTTTCCGGGGCTGCATTTGGCGAACCGTAAAACCACAACGGCTGAGTAGGTTGTGTTACATGAAGATAATGCTGAGAATAAATCTCTACTGTCCCTGAAGGTCCGTACTGAAGTGAACTTGCGCCTATCGTAGCTCCAGTGGCCTGATCTACCGGGTATTCAATCCCGAGATATAAGCCTTCAGTACTCTGCCTTCCGACTTCAACGATTACCTGAAAGGCCAGGATTTCGTTGTACAATCCCTTGAGAGCCACCGTTTCGCCATCCCAGATCAAATTATTCTGCTTCGATGGATGGTTCAGGTCTTCCTTATACACTTTTTCACCATCTCCCAGTGCCCAGACCGCCTCCACCTGTCCCGGCAGAGGATTTATACAAAGCAACATTAGTGCAATATTTAAAATTTGTCTCTTTGATTTGCTCATAGAACTATAAAATATTTCAGGTTAAATAACACTTCCACTTTGTTCTTGCAGATCTAAAATACCTAAAAACCCCGAAAAAGTATTTACATTGGAATTCATCTTAATTTTCATCACCTATTGGACAAGTTCATACCACGGATTTGTCTACACATAGATAGCATAATGAGAGAAGATAGTTTC
>CALEIL010000081.1 GCA_937876435.1 uncultured Bacteroidota bacterium | reverse complement strand
AAATTTAAAAAGTTATAAATAAGAAGACATTACCATCCGGCATATCACTTTCATCAGTTGATTAAACTCAGCCGTACGGGTATTTGACAGCAAATCATTTTTATGCCGCCAAAAGCCTCCATTAGGACTTAATACCACTTACCTCTTAAGAGTAGACCCATGGGTGAAAAAAAGACAGGTTCATATTAAGGGTTAATTTTTACTTTCCCAAAAATTTTAACATAAAATTTTTTATTCGATAAATCAATTCCATTATAGTCACTATATTAAGAACTTAACACAAGCTGTTTGTAGATCATACGGATTTGGACTTATTATTTGTATATTAAAACAAACCTTACTTGGTTTTTATTCATTGCTACACATCTTGTTCCCACGCCATCCTACAGTCGTGGAAACCATTCATCCCTACTTTTTTCCAAAAAATGCTTACTTTCATCCTACCCAAACATCAAAAATATACCATATGACGTTCCACCCAATCGCCTTACTCATCATGCTATTGGTTCCATTGTGCTCCATTTCACAGGAAGTTTTTCCGGTCAACGGGGCTCCCGATTACCGGGAACATTATTATTTCCTGGATGGCGCCACGATCCACCTCAATCCGGATGAAACCATCGAAAACGGATCCATGATCATCCGGGATGGAAAGATCTTAGCCATCGGACGCGATCTGGAACAACCGGAAGGGTCCATTTCGAAAAAATTAAATGGTCTACATTTATATCCCTCGTTTATCGATCTCAGCACGACTTATGGAATACCGGAAGCCCGGGAGCAGGGGTCAAGACCCAATCAACAGGTTTTTACTTCCGGCAAACCAGGGGCCTTTTCCTGGAATGAATCCCTGATTCCGGAATACGAAGCCAGTTCCGAATTTCATCACGATCAAAAAGAAGCCACACAATATCGTCGCATTGGATTCGGGACGGTGCTCACGCATCGAAAAAATGGCATATTGCGGGGATCCGGATTGCTGACTACCTTGCAGGATAAATCTCCTCATACCACCATTCTCAACGATCGGGCCTCGAGCCATATGTCGTTTTCCAGAGCCAAATCTTTCCAGTCTACCCCCACATCGCAAACGGGAATCATTGCACTCATTCGTCAGTTTTATCTCAACGCAGAGTGGTACCAGCTTTCAGGTAAAAATGAAATGACCAACCTGTCTCTGGAATCCTGGCCGCGGCTCAAAAATCTACCCCAGATTTTTGAAGTAACCGACAAACTGGAAGTTCTGAGGGCAGCCCGGATAGCATTGGAATACAACAAATTATTTATTATACGGACCGGTGGAGACGAATACCAACGAGCGAAGGAGATCGCTGAAACCAGAATGCCACTCATAGTACCGGTCAATTTCCCCAAACCCTACGACGTAGAAGATCCCCTGGATGCTGATATCGTCAGTCTGGAACAGATGAAGCACTGGGAATGGGCACCAAAAAATCTGGCGGTTCTGGCTGAACATGATATCCCATTCGTCATCACAAGCGACCTGCTTGAAGACAAAAAACATTTTCTCGACCACGTCCGAAAAGCCATTCATTATGGATTGGATGAGGAGGAGGCGCTCAGAGCCCTGACTATTCGCCCTGCTCAATGGATGCGGGAATCCGACCGTCTGGGCCAACTGAAAAAAGATTACCTGGCCAATTTCCTGATTACGGACAAACCCATATTTGACAAGGAAGCTCATATTCTTGAAAACTGGGTTCAGGGGATTCCGGACATTATCCAGCAACCAAAATCGGATCTGGCTGATCAGCTATTTAAAGTGTCCCTCGGAGATGTTTCGTATGACCTTTCGGTCGACCACAAAGGCCAGAAAGTCACTTTAACCGCTCCGGATTCCTCCACGTTGCAGGGTAGCGTAAGTGAGGAACTGGATCGAATTACACTATTGGTTAAAGATAAAAACGGGCGCTACCTCCAGATGCTGGGACAGATTCAGCCAAATGGTGATATCCGGGGACATTATCTCGATGTCACCGGTAAACCGGTCCCGTTTGCAGCCTCCCGGCAAGAGAAGCAGACAGAACCGAAAAAAGAAAAGACCGACACTGTCCTGGTCCAGTCAGAGCTGACCTATCCTTTCTCAGCATACGGTCGGACTTCGATCCCCGATCAAAAGACCATCGTTATCCAAAATGCCACCGTCTGGACCAATACTGACCTGGGCATACGTTCCAATACCGATGTCCTCATCCGCGATGGGCAGATCGCTAAAGTAGGGGAGGTCAGTATACCAGCTAATGCAGAGATCATCGATGGCACCGATATGCATCTCACTCCCGGTATCATCGACGAACACAGCCACATAGCCATCAGTAAAGGAATCAATGAAGCTAGTTTGTCCAGCAGTGCGGCTGTACGAATGGGTGACGTACTCAATTCTGAAGACATTAATATCTACCGCCAGTTGGCTGGTGGAGTCACCACCTCGCAGGTTCTACACGGTTCAGCCAATTCCATAGGCGGGCAATCAGTTCTGATCAAACTTCGTTGGGGCGTTCCCCCGGAAGATTTGAAATTTAAAGGAGCCGACCCATTCATTAAATTTGCCCTGGGTGAAAACGTCAAACAATCCAACTGGGGATCCGACAATACGGTCCGATTCCCCCAGACCAGAATGGGAGTGGAACAGGTGTACGAAGACTATTTTACCCGGGCCAGGGAATACGGGGAACGGAAAGAGAAAGGTATCCCTTACCGCAAGGACCTCGAAATGGAAACGCTGCTGGAAATCCTGCACGGTGAACGATTTATCACCTGCCACAGCTACGTGCAAAGCGAGATCAATATGCTGATGCACCTGGCCGAACGGTATGATTTCAAAGTCAATACCTTCACCCACATCCTCGAAGGCTATAAAGTAGCCGACAAAATGAAGCAACACGGTGTAGCCGGATCTACGTTTTCGGATTGGTGGGCTTATAAATACGAGGTAATCGACGCTATTCCTTATAACGCGGTCATCATGCACGACGTAGGCGTGTTGACTTCCCTGAATTCGGACGATGCGGAGATGGCCCGCCGCCTCAATGCCGAAGCAGGTAAAACCGTCAAATACGGGGGGCTTTCCGAAGAAGATGCGCTCAAACTGGTTACGCTCAATCCGGCCCAAATGTTGCATATCGATGACCGGGTGGGCAAGATCGAGCGGGGAATGGATGCCGACGTGGTGTTGTGGAACGATCATCCCCTCTCGATATACGCCAGCGCCCAGAAAACGATCATCGATGGGCGGATCTATTTTGACCGGGAAGAAAGCAAGGAAAGGGAAGCTCAGATCGCACAGGAACGAAACCGGTTGGTCCAGGCCATGATCCGGGTCAAAAAGGGTGGTTCGCCCACGCAAAAAGCAGAACGCGAACCAGAAAAGGAATACCATTGTGATACGATGGAGGATTAAAGTTGATGAACACATGAATTATTCAATACCATACAATTTGATCAATATGCAGATTGACAGGAGCATTCCCCTCTTTCCCCTAATCTTATCCTTTATTCTATTATGCACGGTTGGTGTTTCCCAAAATCCTCCGGCTATGGAGCCTAATGGTTCAGTGACTCTGAAAGGTGGAACGATCCACATCGGTGATGGGACCGTAATAGAGAACGGTCATCTCACTTTTGATCAGGGAAAAATCACCTACATAGGCCTGGAAGATCAGGAAGCTGACCGGATCATAGATGCAAGCGGACATCATCTCTACCCGGGATTGATCGCGCCCAACACCGAAATCGGTCTCGTAGAAATCTCGGCGGTCCGGTCCACCCGGGATTTCCAGGAGGTGGGTCAGTACAATCCACACGTCAGGGCTCTGATAGCTTACAACACCGATTCCCGGATCATTCCGACGGTCAGATCCAATGGAGTCCTGCTGGCCGGAATCTCACCCCGGGGTGGGATCATTTCAGGACAATCCAGCGTAGTGCAGCTCGATGCCTGGAATTGGGAGGACGCCAAAATCAGGGACACCTCCGGAATTCACCTCAACTGGCCACGAGTGTACTCCTACGATTCCCAGGAACGCCGCCTCAGTAAGGACGATGACTATGAAAAAAACGTCCGGAGTATCGAAGAATATTTTCGATCCGCGATGGCCTATGGTCTGAGGAATAAACCGGAGAAATCCAATCTCAGATTGAAGGCGCTGTCACAAGCCCTGGAGAACGATATGCCCGTATTCGTTCACGCCGACCACCGCAAAGCCATGCTCGACGCCATCGACTGGAGCCAGCGGCTCGGTATCCGGATCGTTCTAACCGGAGCTGAAGAATCCTGGAAGATAGCGGAGTTGCTGGCTCAAAACAATATTCCGGTCATCGTGACCTCGACTCAACGATTGCCTGGAAGTTCTGATGCCGGAATCACATCACCCTATGAAGCCCCCGCCATTTTGGAAGAGGCGGGTGTTCTATGGTGCATATCCCACGAAGGTTCCTGGGAACAGCGGAATCTTCCCTTTCAGGCCGGCCAGGCGGTGGGGTTTGGACTGGACCCGGAAAAAGCCATCCAGGCTATGACCTTATCGACCGCCCGGATTCTGGGTATAGCCGATCAATATGGCAGCCTTGAGGTCGACAAAAGCGCCACCATCGTGATCAGTGACGGCGATATTCTCGATCCCCGATCCAGCATAATCCTCCAGGCATTCATCGATGGCCGGGAAATAGATCTGGATAATCACCAAAAGGCATTGTACCGGAAATTTGCGGAGAAATATGGGATAGCGAGGTAAGGGCTCGACCCCACAAATCGTGATTGGTAGACAAATCGTGATTTGTCTCTACGTTTCCTTATGCCCCATTCGTCAAACAAATCGTGATTGGAGGACAAATCGTTATTGATAGACAAATCGTGATTTGTCTCTACCTTGTCTTCAATTATACTTCTCCCTTCAGAAAACAATAAAAATCCATGATACGTTGTATCCCTTGATGAAAATGAACTATGTGGCCAGGCTGATTGCATTGACCGGATTCCTGATGATCGGGATACCGGCTATGGCTCTGTATTCGCAGGATACGCTCGGTGTGGATACCGTACCCACCAACGATGATGACACCCTCCACCTGGAAGACGTGATCATCAACGGAGAGATCGTGGAGGTCATCATCGATGGGGAAGATACCATCCTGTTGTCGACCCTGCAGGAGATCAGCGTCACTTCGCCCCGTTTTTTTGCGTCCAATGCAGAATATCGCCGGTACCTGATCTACCGGAAATACGCGCAGGATGTGTACCCCTTTGCCGTAGAAGCCATTCAGACCTACCGGACCATCGAACGGGTGACCAAAGATCTCAGCGTCTGGAAAAAGAGGAAATACGCCCGAAGGGTCCAGGAACAACTATTCAAAAAATACGAAGACATATTCAAAAACCTGACGAAAACGCAGGGACGGATCATGATCCATATGATCGAACGGGAATTGGAAATCCCCATGTACGAACTCATCCTCAACGCCCGGGGATGGATGACGGCCAATTATTGGAGCGCGCTGTCGGGATTTTTTGAATACGATCTCAAAGAAGGCTATATTGTGGGCAAAGACCCGATCATGGATATGGTATTGGATGACTTTGATATGAAATTTAATGACTGAGAAAAACGACTCAACGGATATAAATCCGGCCATTGCCGAAGATCCCAGGGAAAACGGATCCTGCCACTGGCGAAGCCCCTCCAATATCGCCCTGGTCAAATACTGGGGTAAAAGCCACGAACAAATTCCCCGCAATCCTTCCATTAGTTTTACGCTAAGGAACGCCCATACCAATACACTTTTGGAATGGTAAATATTGAACGGGGCCGTCGCAAATTCGGTGGATTTCACCTTTTATTTCCACGGAGAGGAAAAAAAGGATTTTAGCCACCGGATAGGCAAATACCTGAACCGAATGGCGGAAGAAATACCTATACTGAGGAAATACCACCTAACCATTTCTTCTGAAAACACCTTCCCTCATTCCTCTGGTATTGCTTCCAGTGCCTCAGCTATGAGTGCGCTGGCCGCCACCCTGGTGGATATGGAATCACAAATCCTGGAAAAAGATGGCCAGGACAAAACAAGTTTTTTCCGCCGGATTTCTTTTCTGAGCCGGTTGGGAAGTGGAAGTGCGTGCAGGAGCATATTTCCCCAGGCCGCTTTATGGGGAAAGTCAGCGTTTCCTCATTCGGATGATGCATACGCCGTGGGGCTGGACGAGATTTTGAATCCGGTTTTCCATGATTACAGGGATGCCATCCTTTTGGTGGACCAGGGTGAGAAGAGTGTATCGAGCAGCGCAGGTCACCAGTTGATGGAGTTCAATCCATACGCTGGCGTGCGATATGACGTAGCTCGCCAAAATACGGAAAAATTGCTAACGATATTGAAATCGGGTGATCTCGATGACTTTACCTCCCTGGTGGAGGAAGAGGCCATGACTCTGCACGCCCTGATGATGGCCTCCAGTCCTGGTTATATCCTAATGCATCCAAATACGATCGAAATCATCCACGCTACCAGAGAATTCCGGAAAGATTCCGGAATCCCTGTGTGTTTCACCCTCGATGCCGGACCCAACGTCCACCTGCTATACCCGGCTTCATCGCAGGAAAAAGTGAAGGAATTTATAGTTTCCGATCTCGTCCGGTATTGCACGGACAATCGATGGATCGATGACAAGATGGGTCCAGGCATCCAAAAACTGCCATTATGAACCGGTTCACCACATACCTGTATATTGGTTTTCTTTGCATGGTCTGGTTACCCATGGGTTGCTCCCAATCTACGGCCCAGGGTCCGGTTCCCGAGAACATCCGGGTTCGCAATCCGGAATTTAATCAGAAACTGACCGACCTGCTCCGGTTTGACGTTCCGGTAGTGTCCGTGGATTCCCTTTATCATCATCAGGATGAATATTACCTACTCGATGTCCGTTCTCCGGAGGAATATAAGGTGAGTCATATCCGAAATGCGCATTTTATAAATTATGACGATCCAAACTGGGATCCAATCATGAACCTGTCCAAAGACACTCCTATCGTGGTGTATTGCAGCGTGGGGTATAGAAGTGAAAAGTTTGGGAATCGACTCCTTCAGATGGGATTTACTTCGGTATACAACCTTTACGGAAGCATTTTTGAATGGGTCAACGAAGGCTACCCCATAGTGAATCTCCAGCATCAGGAGACCGATAAAATACACACCTACAATAAAAAATGGTCAAAATACATCTATAATCCGGATATCAACAAAACCTGGTAGACATGATCTGGAATACCTATATCAGGGGGTTTAGGCTATACCTCAACGTCGAAAAGGGTCTATCTCCGCATTCGATAGACGCATATGGTCGGGACGTGGAAAAACTGGCCCGATTCATCGAAAAAGACTACGGAGAAATATCACTGACAGATCTGGAAACCCATCACATCAGGTCCTTCCTACGGGAACTGCATTTGTGCGATATCGATCCCAGGAGCCAATCGAGGATTCTCAGTGGTTTGCGGGCATTTTCACAATACCTGATTCTGGAAGAAATCGCGGGAACCGATTTACTGGATAAAATTGAAACCCCCAAAATGGGTAAAAAAATTCCGGAAGTTTTGAGCGTAGAGGAAATCAAGTCGCTGATGGAAAGCTGGGACATGAGTCAACCCTATGCCCATCGCAATCGGGCTATGCTGGAGATTTTATACGCCTGCGGACTCCGGGTGAGCGAACTAACTCAGCTTCATCTGGATCACATTTACAAAGACCTGGAAATCATCAAAGTCAAGGGGAAAAACAATAAGGAACGCCTGGTTCCCATCAGTCGCCGCGCACTCAGATTCCTGGAACTATATCTCCAGGAACGACAGGAATATCCCATCAAACCGGAATTCAGGCATCTCGTATTTCTCAATCGACATGGAAAATCCATCGGTCGTCATATGGTGTATCTCATCATCAGGGAAGCGGCCGAAAGGGCAGGTCTGGAAAAGAATATTTCACCCCATACGCTGCGGCATTGTTTTGCCACCCATCTGGTGGAAGGAGGGGCGGATCTCCGGGCTGTTCAGGAATTACTGGGTCATGCTTCGATAATGACCACAGAAATTTATACTCATATAAATAATGAATATCTTCGCAAAACGATTCAAACATTTCATCCATTGAACCGGCCATAAAATGCGTCAAAGCGTACAAACAGTTTTTTTACTTTTCTCATTGATTGGTATCTGCCAGGTATTGATCCAATGCGCTTCACCGGGCAGCATTCAGGGCGGACCCAGAGACGAAACTCCTCCGACCGTGGACAGTCTCCGGTCCACCCCCACGCCTCAGACCAATTATGTTCCGCAGGAAATCGTGATCTCCTTTGATGAATGGGTCAAACTCGACGATCCCTTCAGTCAGATATTTATCAGTCCTCCATTGGAACAACGGCCGGAATACAGGCTCAAAGGGAAGACCCTGATCATTAACTTTCACGAAGAAGAAGTCCTCCAGGACAGCACCACCTACATCATCAATCTGGGCACTTCGGTCCAGGACATCACCGAATCCAATCCCCTGGAAGATTTTCAATTTGTATTCAGTACGGGGGATTGGTTGGATTCACTGGGCTTTGACGGGGTGATCACCGACGCCCTCACCGGTGAACCCGTGGAAAATGTATCGGTCATGTTGTACGAAAATCTGGCAGATTCGGCCATCGCCACCCTGCCTGCCTCGTATTTTGCCAGAACCAACAAAGAGGGCTACTACCGGTTCAATTATTTGAAAGCAGATACCTTCCAGCTTCTGGCATACGTGGATGACGACCTCGATTTTCGGTACAATGAAGAAACCGAACCCCTCGGATTTATTCCCCAGCCTATATCCACTACACAAGTGCACGACAGCACTATTGCCTTCACTCTTTCGCTCGGATCTCCTCCGGTCTACCTGGACAAGGTCGATACCGCTACTCAGGGATTGGTGATACTGTCCATGAGCGGTGCCGTCAATGATACCGCCACCCTCCGGGTGTCCACAAAAGGGATCCGGCACTACGACCGGATCAACAATCAACTGAGGATGTATTATCATCCCGATTCCCTACCCGTAACCATCCTGACCGAAAACATCAGAGGTCTACGGGATACGATCACGATCACAGGATCAGAGAAAAAGGATTTTGAACCGGAAAACCTAAACGTAGCCAGGACAAATCCTACCTTCCTACCCAACGAATCCATGGAATTGATGACGAACTGGCCCATCGATACCGTCGATCCCAGCCGGATCTCCCTGACCAAAGAAGGGGACGAAGAAATGATCACCATTGACACCGCCATCTGGACGCTCAACACACTCCGGCTAAAGTACCCATGGCAAGCAGATACCGCGTATCAAATGATCTTATTTCCGGGAGCAATCGGTTTTGAAAATGAAGTTAATCACGATACGATCCAGTTTCTATTTGAACCGGTATCGAACGAATCACTGGCTTCACTGATCGTAATGCTGGCCGGTGATACCGCTACCGCACTCCCCCCCCAATTTGTCCTGCACCTCAAACAAAATGATAAAATCATCGCCGAGAAAAGGACGCACAACCCCAACAGCAACCATACCTTTTCAGCTTTAAAACCAGGTTCCTACAAACTCGAAATCATATGGGATGATAATCAAAATGGCATATGGGATTCTGCCCGGTATCCTGGGCGTTTACCTGCGGAAAGGATCCAAAAACTTGAAATCCCCAACCTGAGGGTGAATTGGGTGCAAGAAATGGAGGTGCCGTTGGTGAGGGATTAGTTGATAGTTGACAATGGACAGTGGACAGTGGATAGTTGACAGTGGATAGTGGATAGTGGATAGTGGATAGTGGATAGTTGACAGTGGATAGTGGATAGTGGATAGTTGACAGTGGATAGTGGATAGTTGACAGTGTGTACTTCCCTAATCCCGTGTCCCTTGTCCCGAGTCCCTTTTCCCGAGTCCC
>CALEIL010000080.1 GCA_937876435.1 uncultured Bacteroidota bacterium | reverse complement strand
CAAAGCTACAATATTTTTAATTAATGTTTAGATTCCGTTTGATATCTTCCGTTTTGTCGTACTCATCGCTTGAATAGATGAGTCCGGCAGAACTGCTTTTGTCCAGAATGATGTCGATATTGTGCAACCTGGCGTATTCCTGAATAGCGTTGTACACCTTATCCTGGATGGGTTCTACCAATTGCTGTCTCTTCTGAAACAAATCCCCCTCGGGACCGAAGCGCAATTTTTGTTTTTCCCGCACTTCTTTTTCCCTTTGAACGATCGCATCCTCCCGGGCCTTTCTCTCATTGTCATTGAGAAGGACCTGTTCGGCGTTGTACTTATTGTACATGGCTTTTATCTCTTCAAATTCAGCATTGATTTCCTGCTCCCATTGTTCCGCCAGCTTATCGAGCTGAGCCTGCGCATTCTTGTAATCCTCCATGTTCTCCAATATATCCGCGATGTTGATAATCGCGGTACTCTGAGCGTCCATTTTCCATGGCGACATCAGGACCAGTAGCGCTGTAATTGATAATACTGCAAATAATTTTTTCATTTTTGATAGATTGTGATTCATGTAAATGACTTTATTAGAAAACGCATGTTTCAGCGTTTTGGCTACTTTAAGGGTACTTTAAGATTCAAATCTTCTAAAAAAAACCGGTAATCCACATTCTTCCGTTGACATCCTTCCCTGTATAACATTAGATTAACATTTTCATATGATGTTATCGACCTTACATGGACTACATATGGATCCGCGTTTCAATGCGACAGAGCCTGCCCCAGATCCTCTATCAAATCATCGATATGTTCCACGCCCACGCTCAACCGGATCGTGGAATCTTTCAACCGGGCGGCCAGTCTTTCCTTTCTCGGAATAGATCCATGCGTCATCGAGGGGGGGTGTCCGATCAGCGACTCTACCCCACCCAATGACTCCGCGAGCAAAAAGTACCTCGTTCTGCTCATGATTTGTCTGGCTTCTTCCATATCATCATTTTTGAGATTGAAGGACACCATCGCACCAAAAGCTTTCATTTGTTTCTGAGCAATCGCGTGGCCGGGATGATGTGGCAACCCGGGATAAAACACTTCGCCTACCGAAGAGTGAGACAACAGGAAATTGGCTATTTTGGTAGCATTGTCGCAAGCTCTGTCCATGCGGAGAGGTAGCGTTTTGATTCCTCTGATAGCCAGAAAACAATCCTGTGGACCGGGAACCGCACCTACCGCATTCTGGATAAATTGTAAACGCGCGGCCAGCTCATCGTCATTGACTACTACGATGCCCATCACCAGATCGGAATGCCCACCTATATACTTGGTGGCTGAATGCATGACCATATCGGCGCCGTAATCCAGCGGATTTTGCAAATAGGGAGAAGCAAATGTATTGTCCACGCAGGTCCACAAATTGTGATCCCGACCCAACGAACACATAGCTTCGATATCGATGATATTGAGCAAAGGATTGGTGGGGGTTTCTACCCATAGCATACGGGTCTGGCCATTGATCAGCGATCGGACGTTGTCGATATCGCTCATATCAGTGAAAGTGGTCCGGATCCCGTAATTTTGGTATATCTGTTTGAGCAACCTGTAGGAGCCACCGTACAAATCGTTGGTAGCGATGATCTCATCTCCAGGGTTGAGCAACCTGATGATGGAATCCATAGCCGCCATCCCACTTGAAAAGGCTATTCCGTATTTACCGTTCTCCAGAGCCGCCAGGTTGTTCTGAAATACGGTTCTGGTTGGATTCTGAGTTCTGGCGTATTCATACCCCAGGTGATCACCGGGACTCTTCTGGACAAAGGTAGATGTTTGAAAAATAGGAGTCATGACTGCTCCGGTACCCGGATCGGGTTTGATACCGGCATGAATCACTTTCGTTTCAAATTTCATAGATGGTGTTATTCGTCATTTGTGATAAAAACCTGTGCGAAGGGAGACTTTTTTACTCCATTTGTACGCTAATATATTAACAATCCCCGGGTTTACAATGAAAAAAGGCTGTCCCTTCAGGAACAGCCTTACTCAATAAGACTTGTCAGCTAACTAATTAGTTTACTGCGTCAGCCAGATTCTTACCAGCTTTGAACTTGGCAACGGTTTTGGCCTTGATTTTAATCTCTTTACCTGTCTGTGGATTACGACCGGTTCTGGAAGATCTTTTTGAAGTAGAAAACGTTCCAAATCCTGGAAGGGTTACTTTATCTCCAGTCTGTAAGGTGCCGGTGATGGCATCCAATGTAGCATCCAATGCTTTTGCAGCATCTGTTTTGGTTAATCCTGACTGCTTTGCAATGCTGTCAACTAAATCTCCTTTGTTCATATTAATTATTTTTAAATAAGGAATAAAATTTCTGAGCGGCAAATGTACGGTTATCGAAAGTTCTTATCCAAATAATTTGGTCGAATAATTTCCAGAAAGGCCGTATTTATGCACATTTCAGGCCATTTAAACGTCAAATTGGACACTTATTATACACAGACGGAAGAAAATAGGCAAAAATTAGCTTTCCAGTCAAAAAAATGGCCGTCTGCCTTGTACTGTCAGCAGTTCACGGAATCTGTCAGGTCGAAAAAGAAGTGTAGAATTGTTCCATAGGAATGTAAATAATATTATTTTAGATTCAAAGAACTGAGAATGGACTTCAGATCGATCTTTTATTCCTGTTTGACTGTATTCTTGATAGATTTTTCCTGCGACACACACGTGGAGATCCCTGTAAGCGTAAAGGTTCCAATCGACTACACAGCCCTCGAAAATGAGTTGTTAAGGGATTCTGCGTTGGCCGGCAGGGAGGAACTTATAAGATCTGTTGTCGAATTCTATCGCATGGAAATACCAAACCAATTTTCAAGACGTATAAGCCTGGGAAATGGGCGTACAGATAAGGTATTTCTGGATGAGATGGTTGATAAGCAAATTGATTCACTCCGGGAGACACTGAAGCCAACCACTAGAATAGCTTTCCAAAACATAGTCGATTCGCAAATCGTGGATACGGTTTATCTCATCGATAATATCCGCAGTGCCTTGTCATCAGCCGACAAATACCCCTGGAATAGATCGATCCCGGATAGCATATTTCTGAATTATCTTTTACCGTACAAAGTGGTCCATGAATATCCTGGAACGTGGAGGAGTCACCTATATCCATACTACAAGGACAGTCTTTCCAGATGGTCTTCCCCGTCGCACACTGGATTTGATGCTTCTGATGCCGCTATAATCGAAGAATTTACGATAAACAATCCCCGGGGAATGCCTATGTGGTGGACTTTTGACGACCACCCCCTTGCCTTCACCAAATTCCCGTCCCTGAAAGAGATTCTATTGCTGAAAAAGGGAGGGTGTTATCTGGGGGCTATGATCAATGTACTAATTCTAAGAACCTGTGGTATTCCGGCAACCATCGATGAAGCACCGTATTGGGGGTCCATGAATGGTTCACATGGCTGTGAAGTACTTTGGAACGCAGGACAGCAGAAAATGCTGGCAGGCTCCGGGCTTGAATTTTATGACCAGTCATTAAATCGTCGCGCTCCGAAGG
>CALEIL010000079.1 GCA_937876435.1 uncultured Bacteroidota bacterium | reverse complement strand
AACCAGCTAAACTTTCCAAACCAGCTAAACCCTCTAAACCCTCTAAACCCTCTAAACCAGCTAAACCATCTAAACCATCTAAACCAGCTAAACCCTCTAAACCCTCTAAACCCTCTTGATGGTGTTTGTGAAATAACGAATGTGAATATGTATTTGCGTGTGGGAGTGCATGACACGCTTTCTATGACTTACCAAATACCAGAGAAAATACACTATATTGACCCTCAGGATTACTATCCGTAAACCTGAATCTGAAGATGTCTTTCCGTCTAATAAATTCCATCCTCTCCACACTTGCCTCGCTGTTACCGTCTCTCGAATTCAATAATCCGTGAAATCGGTAGAAACGGTCCAAATCCAGAATCAAAACCCGCGATGATCTGCGGGAACCCTGACTACCTCAGAGCTCTGGCGGGCAAGTGCGGGAAACCACACTCTTACTCCCTCATTGCACCGACCCGGTATCTCACAACATGTACTTCTAATGCCTGCAAGGCACTCGAACCGAATCCACGAAATCGGTCCAAATCCATGATCATAATCCGTGATCCAACTCTGCGATCATCTGCGGATACCGCCATACCGACCAGCGCTACAAAATATTTTCACTAAAAAGCTATCTTTACGGTCGGGATTGCTTTCTTTTGGTTCAAACAAAATTCCATGATCGATATAAAACAGGAAAAAAACGCTGACCATCACAAATTGCAAATCAGTCAGATGCAACAAATCGCCAACAGGATAAGGTGGGGAGGTGGTAAGAAAAAGATCGAAAGTCAACACAATCAAAACAAATTTACGGCACGGGAACGGATCGATTTTCTGATCGACGACGGAAGCGAATTTTATGAACTCGGCACATTTGCCGGAGAAGAAATGTACGAACAATACGGTGGCTGCCCGGCAGCGGGTGTCATCGTCGGCATTGGCACGGTCACAGGACAAAAAGTGATCATAGTAGCCAATGACGCCACGGTCAAGGCAGGGGCCTGGTTCCCGATTACCTGCAAAAAAAATCTGCGAGCCCAGGAAATAGCCATGGAAAATCATCTGCCGATCATCTACCTGGTCGATAGTGCGGGAGTGTTCCTCCCCCTCCAGGACGAGATTTTTCCGGACAAAGAAGATTTCGGCCGTATTTTCAGAAACAACGCCCGAATGTCCTCTATGGGGATCCCCCAGATTGCCGCGATCATGGGCAGTTGTGTGGCTGGCGGAGCCTATCTCCCTATAATGTCCGACGAGGCGATCATCGTCCGCGATACAGGATCTATATTTCTGGCGGGACCCTACCTGGTCAAGGCAGCCATCGGAGAAGAAGTGGATCAGGAATATCTGGGCGGAGCCGTGACCCAATCCAACATCTCGGGGGTCACCGATTATATCGCTGAAGACGACGAAGATTGTCTGACCAAAATCAAATCAATCGTCGGGAAATCCGGACTGCTGTACCAATCACACCTCAGTAGGAGCGAAATTCTCCCCCCAGCCAGGTCGGCGGAGGAAATCCTTCGCAATTTTCCCGAAACCAATACCACCCCCTATGATTCCTATCAAATCCTGGAATCGGTCATCGATCAGGACTCCCTGACCGAATACAAAAGCGGTTACGGCAAAACCATCATTTGTGGATACGCCAAAATCGATGGGTGGCACGTAGGCATCGTGATGAATAATCGCTCGGTCGTCAAAACCGAAAAAGGAGAAATGCAGTTTGGCGGGGTCATATATTCTGATTCAGCCGATAAGGCCACCCGTTTTATCATGAATTGCAATCAAAAGAAAATCCCGATTATATTCCTGCAGGATGTCACGGGATTTATGGTTGGCAGCCGTTCCGAACATGGTGGCATCATCAAGGACGGCGCCAAGATGGTGAACGCTGTGGCCAATTCCACCGTTCCCAAAATCACGATCATCCTGGGCAATTCATACGGCGCTGGTAATTATGCCATGTGCGGAAAAGCCTACGATCCCAGGTTTATATTTGCCTGGCCCTCAGCCAGGATTGCAGTAATGGGAGGCGAACAGGCCGCTAAAGTGCTTCACCAGATCGAATCCCGAAAGGGTGATTTAACCGAAGCAGAATCCCAGCGTAAACTTAATGACATCCGGAATCGTTACCAAAAGCAAACGACACCTTATTATGCTGCAGCACGTCTATGGGTCGACGAAATTATTGATCCCAGAAAAACAAGAGAATACATTTCAATGAGCCTGGAAGTAGCCCAATACAGCGAAATTAAAAAATTCAACCCTGGAGTAATCCAAACCTAACTGACTATGACCCAGGCCAATACCAGAAATATACAAATCATTGATTGTCCGAGAGATGCTATGCAGGGAATCAAGAACTTTATTCCCACCGGGGTCAAGGTGAGATTTCTTCAAAGTTTACTGGGTGTTGGTTTTCACACGTTGGACTGCGGCAGCTTTGTTTCGCCCCGGGCCATTCCACAAATGAGGGATACCGGTGAGGTGATCGAACGACTGGACCTGGACCATACAGAGACCAGTTTGCTGGTTATCATCGCCAATTACCGGGGAGCAAAAACCGCGGTGGATTATGATCAAATCACTTATCTCGGTTTTCCATTCAGCATTTCGGAAACCTTCCAGCAAAGGAACACCAATGCCACCCGGGAGGAGGCCTTTGAAAGAATCAGGGAAATACAGGATCTGGTCGTCAAATACAACAAACAACTCGTAGTATATTTTTCGATGTGTTTTGGCAATCCATACGGAGACCTCTGGCATCCGGATATTATCACGTACTGGGCCCACCGGTTCAGAGACATCGGTGTGCGGGTTATCTCACTGTCGGATACCACCGGCATTGGAGAACCTGATGTGATCGGCACAACCGTCGCCGCCATGAAATCCACGTTTACGGATATCCGGTTTGGTGTTCACCTGCATACCCGTCCTGAGAACTGGCAAGAAAAGGTACAGGCCGCGTTTGACCATGGATGCACCAGGTTTGACGGGGCTCTTAAGGGATATGGAGGTTGCCCCATGGCGCAGGACGAACTGGTCGGAAATATGGCTACCGAAAATCTAATTTCCTTTTTTCACCGGAAAAATCTTTTCTCTTATCAACACGAGGCCCTGAAACAAGCCATGGATATGGCTCCGGAAATATATACTTGATGGAAGAAGAACAAAATAAAATATCATTGCTATCGGCTGCAAAATGGCCGTTGTATTTACTCCTGGTCATGTGGACGCTGGAAATTCTGGAACACATTACCGGTGTACAAATGGCTCAGTACGGCATTTTGCCGAGGTTTACGTCAGGTCTGAAGGGCATCATTACAGCCCCGTTCATCCACGGATCATACGGTCACCTTATCAGCAACAGTATACCATTTCTGGTGGGTGCAACGATCATAATTTACTTCTACCACCGGGTATCGTTTGCGGCCATCGCTCTGATCTGGATTCTTACGGGAGGCCTGGTGTGGATATTTGCCAAACCCGCCTACCACATCGGAGCCAGCGGGGTGGTATACGGAATGGTCTCTTTTATTTTCTGGGCCGGAATTTTCAATAAGGATCGACAATCCATCGTCCTGAGTCTGATTATACTTTTTGTATACAGCGGGATGTTCTACGGGATTCTACCCAATCAGCCGGGCGTGTCCTGGGAAAGTCACCTATTGGGTGGAGTGGTGGGCATTATAGTCGCATTTCTTCTCCGCCGACGGCAGGAAGAAGAAGATCCCTGGGAAGATGATACACCGACGAGGTACTATTTTGACGAGGACACTTTTCGGACTTGAATCGGAGCACTCATGCTCTGTTTCAGGAATTGACGAATTGGTGAACTATAAATCTTTAAAGGACTTGATAATAAATGCCGGGGGTATATTCAAGGGCTGAAAGAAAATCTCCACGCTGCCAAAAACGCTTTCGTACAATTTTTTCTCAATCAGGGAATAATGGATTTGAAGATATTCACCTCCCGGAGCCAGAACGTCCTTTGATTTGGTAACGATCGATCTGGCGAGTTGTTTGGGAAACACCGAAAATGGAATAGCCGAATACACGATATCCGCCTGCTCCAGACCCTCCTGGTCGAGGTATTGCCGGATATTCTCTGCCGAATCCGCCGCAATAACCAATCGGTCATCATCTATGGCCGACAGCGTATCCACGAACATGTCGTTTATTTCAAATGCGATTAATTTGCAATCATCGGGCATTCTATCGAGAATTCTTTTGGTCAACACCCCATCCCCTGCACCCAGTTCCACGATAACCTTCGCCTGGTGTATTTTACTGTGATTGATTATTTTGTCACACAAATATCGCGAGCTTCTGGTCACCGTCCCCACCGTTTTGATATTGCGGATGCCTTCTTTGAAAAATTTAAATCTATTCATTTATTTTTGATATATAATATATTCTTTAAGTTCGGGATAGGATTGGATCATGGCCGGGGTCATCTGATTTCCCATTATTTTATCGGGTCCCAAAAAAGCCACTATCTCTGCGTTCAAAAATCCCCGGGCCATATATTGACCCAGTGCCTGCCTGGCTTCTTTGACGGTTTCAAATATGCCCCCATAATAAATATACCGCTTATTATCACCGGTTATTAACAACATCAAATCCTCAGTCTGGGAGTAGTCGGTTCCTTTGATTAGCTGGTCAGAGTCCAGAAGTTGTATGCGAAAATGGAGATCCTGTGTCCGGGTTTTCCAAACCTGATATGGAGACGTTCCGGATTGATCGTCATTATGAGGAACACCAAACTGGATCGGAAGGTTCTCCGTATTGGTAAAGTCAAACTCGAGCCGTTGATTCGACGATCTGACAGGTGTGATTTTGGATTCTGCTCCAGAAAGAATCTTCGTATATCTGGGGTATTGATTTCCATATAAACGCCACTGGATTCGGGAAGGATCCAATCCCCCTGCTTTCAGGTAATCGGTCACATTCTTGAGAACCAGTACTGGCTTGTACAGCCCAAATTGATCCTGAACTTGCCTGTCAGTAAATATCTGAAAGAGCAATCCGGTGTGAGGAAATAATTTACTATACTCCAGCACCTGATCCAGTTCCTGCCTGATGATGGGGGTGATGACCGATGGTCGTTCCCCGAAATACAGCACAGGCAATTCATAAACCGGCCTGTCATTGAGGCTTACGTTCTTCCTGCTGTCAGACGAAAAAGATCGAAAAGCACGGACCTGATAAAAATAACCAGGTTTACTCTCCCTGATTTGAGATTGTTTTTGCTCGTCAAAGTAGACATGATAAATATCCAATCCTCCCAGCCCGTCTTTTCGGTCAGATGTAAAAAGTGCATGCCGGCCATCCTTTGACAGTCTAAAATCCACTTCGTTTTGCCCACTGTTGAGCGGTGGTAGCATATTGTGTGGTGTAGTCCACGATTCCATTTCGTCGTCAAAGGTAGCAAAGAAAATATCATATCCTCCGATGCTTTTCTCACTATTTGAACTAAAGTACAACTCCCGCCCGTCATTGCTCAGAAACGGGGAAATCTCGTCGTATGAACTATTGATTTCCGATCCCAGATTCTGAACCAGCCAGGTCCCCAGTCTCTGGAATGTTACAAAAATATCATAGCCACCAAACCCCTCCAGTCGTTCGCTCGAAAACAAATAGGCAGAGTCGTTGATCATATAAAGATCCCTGTCCCCAAGCGAGGCATCGTACACAGGATGGAACCATTTTGATACAGCAGGTTGTCCGGGGATTTCTTCAAATTTTTTCTGATACAGGACAGGAGTCCCCTGCGCATCCGGTTTGACAAAAATCACCTCCTGACCCGATTTGGTCATTTCCACCAGTTGGAATTCGGTGCTCCCCGTCAGTTCCTGATCCAACGGGCCCTGATTCATCCAGATTCCCTGGCTGACCTCTGCGTAACTCATGGATGGCTTGGTGACCGCCGATATCCGGGAATCTGAGGTTTCATCCGGGTCGTGGATCGAAAAATAAAATCTTTCATCGACGTTGGGTGAAAATACCGGTCGAAATTCATCGAGGGCAGAATTTACCTTTTTCCCCGCATTTTCGATGAGGTACCTGGCTTCCGCTACCCCAGCCTGCCGGGCCGAACCGATCTGCTCAAGGTAAAAACTCAGCAATTCCAGGTCTGCATTCTCTTCTTCCATAACGTAGCGGCGATAATAGACGTCAGCCTCCGCAAACCGATCCAGGAGATGATTGCATCTTCCCGCCCAAAAAAATGTTTCGGGTGGGACTTTCAATCCACTGCCGATTATTTCAGTGAACTGGTTCAGCGCTTCCTCTGGCTTATCGGAGGCAAACAAGGAGCGACCCAGCAAGAGTTTCGCTTCCAGGTCATCCGGGTGTTGGAGCAAATGGTTATCCAATAGGAATATGGCTTTCCTAAAATCTTCCTGATCATAATAATTTTCGGCCTGAACCAGGTCGGAAAACGTCCCCGATCCAGGGTTTGATCGGAAAAAGGAACAGCCGAATACCAGGAAGGTAAGGAACAACAAAACTACGATACGCGACCCGGTATTAGCCCTCAGATATTTCATCACACGTCTTCTTCATCAAAACTTTCCAGTTTTGACCTGAGAGCTTTGAGAAAGGACCCGCCGAGAAGTCCGTCAATTATCCTGTGGTCATAGGAAAGTGAAAGGTACATCTTGTGCCGTATTCCTATAAAATCACCATCCGGGGTTTCAATGACCGCTGGTTTTTTTACAATAGCCCCGGTGGCCAGGATGGCTACTTCCGGCTGGTTGATGATAGGAGTGCCGATCAGATTATCAAAAGTTCCAATATTGGTCAGCGTAAAGGTTCCCTGCCGGATTTCATCTGGTTTCAGTGAATTTTGCCGGGCCCGGGTCACAAGGTCCTGAGCTATTTTAGCGATGCCGACCATGTTGTACTCGTCGGCATTTTTCACCACAGGCACTATGAGTGTATTGTCGGGCAAAGCGGTGGCGATTCCGATATTGATGTATTTTTTGAGTACGATCTGATTGTCTCGTACTGAGGAGTTCAAATAGGGAAATTCCCGGAGTAAACCCGCCAGAATATTGATAAAAATCGGAGTATAGGTAAGTTTGATCCCGTATTTGGCGAGAAACGAAGCCTTGTTTCGGTTCCTCCAGTTCAATATCTCGGTCATATCTGCCTCGATAACAGACGTCACATGCGCGGCGGTGTCCCTTGACATGACCATATGATGAGCGATGGCCTGGCGTATGCGCGTCATACTTATGATTTCCTCCAGATCACTGTTCCCGGATGGTCGCACGGCCTCCTCGCTAAACACGCGTACCAATTCATTTTGCGTTTCGTCATCGGGCTGGCTTTGACCGGTAATATCCTGCCGTTCCAGATAAGCCAGGACGTCCCCTTTGGTCAATTTACCTCCGGCCCCTGATCCCGGAATCTTTCTGAGTTCAGCAACGCTTATGTTCTCTTTTTCGGCAATGGTTCGCACCAGGGGTGAAAAGAACCTCCCTTCGGGATCGGTCATTTTATCGTGCTGATCAACGGGAATCTCAGACTGATCTGTTTTATAGACGGTTTCCTCACTGGATTGAGGATCCTTCTGGTGAGTTGGTGCGGACCTGGAAATCTCCTGTTCCACCGGATCGGCGACTTCTATGTTCAGGTTTCCTAATCCTTCCTCAGGGTCTTCATCGGTTTCAATCTCTGCAATCACAGCTCCGACGTTCACCACTTCTCCTTCCGAAACCTTGAGGTGGACGATGCGTCCTGTTACAGGGGAAGGAATTTCAGAATCTACCTTGTCGGTAGCCACTTCAAGTATAATATCATCCTGGACAATACGAGCACCTTCTTCGACCATCCATTTCAATACGGTGGCTTCATGTATCGATTCACCCATCTGAGGCATATGTAATTTATAATAAGCCATAAATTATACTTTGTTGAGTTGTAAAAGTACAGGAATTATTACGTACTTAAAAATCTATATAATAAGTACATCGACTGACGGTAAGTAGATTCCACCACCTCTTTCCGGGTTCCGTTGAATAAAAGCCGCACGGTTTGTTTCCTTTCCTGACTTCCAACGGATACAAAAACCGTTCCCACGGGTTTTTCTTCTGACCCCCCACCTGGACCTGCGATCCCTGTCACAGCGACTGCTACGTCGGAACCGATCACCCGCAACACACCATCCAACATCTCCTCCGCGCATGGGGTACTGACGGCTCCATGGGATAACAGGGTCCCGGATGAAACCCCGAGGACGTTTTCCTTGACCGAATTGGCATAGGACACTACTGAACCGAGAAAATATCCCGAAGATCCGGCGAGACCAGTGATCTGACTGGCTATGTATCCACCCGTACAACTTTCGGCGGTGGCCAGCGTGAATTGACGCCTGAGCATGACGTATTGGATGATTTGATTCCAGTTTTCAAATTCCCGGGAATCGTAGTCAGACCCCATGTCCCGGGCCAGTTCTTCGCGGACCTGACCGATAAAGGGATCCCCTTCTGTATGCGATGCTGATTTATTCATTCATCAAAAATTTGATCTCTTTAAAATCATACTTCTCGATCGAATCCCCCACTTCTACCATCAGATGTCCACTTCCCAATACGTCGACAATCTCACCCTTCTTGTAACTCTGTTCTTTCATATCATAATACGAGAATGGTTCTCCATATCCGTACAACATCATAAGATACACCTCCTTGAGACTTTTTCCCTTTTCGAGCAATTCGTACAATGATTTGAACTTTTTGTACAGTCTCTGCCTTACATCCTCGACGGAGTGCTCTTTCCCGGTGACCAATTTCAATGACGTCACGCTGGTATTCAATTCCGAAAAACTGGTCTGATTCACATTGAGACCAAAACCTATGACAGAACTTCGGATTACAGATCCCATAAAGATATTGCGAATCAAAACGCCGGCTATTTTTTGCCTGTTGATCAGTATATCGTTGGGCCATTTGACAGACAACTCGTTTTTTCCGACGAGCGGGGTCAAAACTTCGATGCACGTCATGGAAGCCAGAAATTGCAACTTAAATGACTCCGAAACGTTGATAAAATCAGGATATACTATGATCGACATCAAAACATTTTTACCCGCTTCAGAGACCCATTTACTGCCAATTTGTCCAACACCTGCGGACTGAAAATCGGCAGAAATGGCAGTAAACGGCATTGGATTGCTTTTTGATAATAATTCTATGCAATACTGGTTGGTACTTGGAATAGAATGAAAGTTTCGAAATTGATCTAATTCATCCAATAATCTGTAAATTTGTATATTGAAAACTAAATGACAAAAATTTGCAAGCGAAGTTAAAAGAAAAGGTAGAATATCAGCGAGAAGAACTTAACAACTTTATCCTGGAGAGTATCCAGGACAGCAAGGCAAAAAAAATTGTAAAATTTGATCTGAGAAAACTGCAAACACCACCTACGGATTTTTTCTTTATTTGTGAGGCGGATTCGGTGACCCATGTGAAATCCATAGCCGAAAATGTAGAGAAGGCCCTGAAAGTTAATTTCCAAATACTTCCGAGCAATACCGACGGAAAGGATAGTGCCACGTGGATTGCCCTGGATTATTTCACCACCATCATACATGTATTTCTTCGTGAAACCCGTGAATTTTATGACCTGGAAGGTTTGTGGCGTGATGCCGTGATCACCGAATACGAAAACGAATAACAACAAATGGAAAACAACAATAGTAAAAACAATAAAAAGAAAAAGGGTGGATTCAATATATATTGGATCTACGGTATTTTCATCCTGGTCATCCTGGCAATCCAGCTTTTTGGATACGGCATGGGATCCAATCAGGAGATCGACTACAAAAGATTCATGAGCCTTGCTGAGCAGGATGTGATCGAAAAACTCGTCGTCGTCAACAGGTCCGACGCCCGGGTATACATCGAAAAATCGGCCCTCGATTCTGATGAATTCAAAGATATATCCCAGGATGCATTTTCGATGAACGAGCCATTCTACACTTTCAACATCGGCACCGTCGATGCTCTGGAAGGACGACTGGAAGAAATCAATGCGGACCGGGAACAGGAGAACAAAATTTATCCCACTTACCGTACCGAATACAGCTGGACCTCAGCCCTCACCTATATTATTCCCATCGTCCTGATCATAGCTATCTGGATTTTCATCATGCGAAGGATGAGTGGTGGAGCCGGCGGAGCGGGAGCTCAGATATTTAATATTGGAAAATCAAAGGCCACTCTGTTTGACAAAAACACCCGGGTAAACGTCACTTTTGACGATGTAGCCGGTCTCGATGAGGCCAAGGAAGAGGTCATGGAGGTAGTGGATTTTCTGAAAAACCCCAAGAAATATACAGCACTGGGGGGCAAAATACCAAAAGGTGTATTGCTGGTAGGCCCTCCCGGAACGGGTAAAACCCTGCTGGCCAAAGCGGTAGCCGGTGAAGCCGAAGTCCCTTTCTTCACGATCAGTGGATCAGATTTTGTGGAAATGTTTGTGGGAGTAGGAGCTTCCAGGGTTCGTGATTTATTCCGACAGGCCAGAGAAAAGGCACCCTGTATCATCTTTATCGATGAGATCGATGCCATAGGTAGAACCCGTGGTCGCAACAGCATCCAGGGAGGAAACGATGAAAGAGAAAACACGCTGAACCAGCTTTTGGTGGAGATGGATGGATTCTCGAGCGAAAAAGGGGTTATTCTGATGGGAGCTACCAACAGACCGGACGTACTGGACAGCGCATTGCTCAGACCAGGCCGGTTTGACCGTCAAATAGGAATAGATCGTCCGGACCTCAATGGCCGGGAACAGATATTCCGGGTCCATCTCAAGCATATCAAAATTGCCGAAGACATCAGCTCAGAGGTTTTGGCCGAAATGACCCCCGGGTTTGCGGGAGCGGAAATAGCCAACGTCTGCAACGAGGCTGCCCTGATCGCAGCGCGGAGGAATAAGAAATTTGTGGACATGGAAGATTTCAACTATGCCCTGGATAAGGTAATCGGTGGATTGGAGAAGAAAAATAAACTGATCTCTCCCGCTGAGAAGAAAATTATCGCGTACCACGAAGCCGGTCACGCCATCTGTGGTTGGTTCCTGGAACATGCCTCGCCACTGGTCAAAGTCACCATTGTACCCCGGGGAATCGGCACGCTGGGATACGCTCAGTACCTTCCCAAGGAAGAGTATATCACCAGCACCGAACAACTCCTCGATCGGATCTGTATGACATTTGGGGGAAGGGCTGCGGAAAGCATCATTTTTGGACGCATCAGTACAGGAGCGCAAAACGACCTTGACCAGATTACCAAAATGGCCTACAGTATGGTAGCCGTCTACGGGATGAATGAAAACGTGGGTAACGTGTCTTTTCATGGCCTGCAAAAAGATCAATTCAATAAGCCGTACAGCGAAAACACCTCCTCTATGATCGACGAGGAAGTCCGTAAAATGGTTACCGAACAGTTTGAACGCGCTAAACAATTGCTGACCGATAAAAGAAATGAACTTGAGACTCTGGCTCATGCTTTGCTCGAACGGGAGGTTATCGTAAAAAGCGATCTGGAAACATTAATCGGACCTCGTCCGTATCCGGAACCCGAAAAAGTCAGACTGGCCAACAAACCAGACGTAGACCCACAGGAAGAACTGGTCGTGACAGAGCCGGAAACGGGATCTGAAGAACCAGAAGAAGTGTGAGGTAGCATAAACTAGTGCACCAGTCACTAAATTCGTGACACTTATGACGGATTCTTTTTCACCGTATCCTCCCTTCCGTTGGTCGGGAGGCAGGCTTTCATCATCAAAAGCCTTATGTAGCTTAGGCTATGCTTTCCCACCCTCGGATAGGGATCCTCGGTTCCCTCATCAAAGGTCTACCAGACCTTTGGCCTCGTCTCAACGACGAGACTGCATTCGGTCACTTCTTCGATACGGTAAAAAATAACCTCGTCATAAGCATCAATTACTTATGAAACAGAACACTAGAGAATCCATACTTCCGGAAAAGTGGAACAACTTTTGCTGTATACACTTGTAGCAAAAACCACTGGTAATGAACCTATTCCGGAAGAATGTATTCCACATTTTCACCCTGACCCTTTTCATGGGGTTATTGGTTCACTGTTGGTATAATCCGGATACGCTGGGCTGGGCTGTTTTATTTCTACTGATCATGCTCAATGCGGTATTGTTTATCATCCACAAACCGGTGTCCATGATCTCCTGGATTACGATTGTGATCGGAATACTGGGAATTCTGATGTCAATCCCGGATATCATTTCGTCGGGCATACGATATTTTAATGATCAGCCCGCAGGCACCACCCCTGGAGACCAGTCTTTCACCCCTGCGCTGTATTTTTCCATTTCCACGCTGTTTAGTTTTCTGCAGATACACAGGATTATTAGAGCTTAGGCTTAGTGCTTTGAGCTTTAAGCTTTTTGTTCTCTCATGATATAGGTTGACAACAAAAATGTGGAAAACTTTTGCTAAATTGAATATTATGACAGTAGAAGAAAGACGTCGAAGACGATTTACCAAAGAATTCCACAAGGAACAAGTTGCCTTAATAGAGAGTGGAGAAGTTACAATTTCTGAAGTTGCCAGGATGTATCAAGTCAGATCTGCCAATGTTCGAAGATGGGTAAAGAAATATGGAAAGACACCACTACCGGAACCAATTATTATCCAATCCAGGAAGGATTATAACCGATTATCCGAGTTGGAAAAAGAGAACAAGAGATTAAAGGAAATGCTTGGTGATCAGTATGTTAAAATCATTTTTCAAGATAAATTACTGGAGATTGCCAAGGAGAAACTCGGGGATGATTTCGAAAAAAAAGTTTAACGGAAGTGTTGTATCGGATTCAAAAAGAACGAGCGATGCATGGACTTCCAATGGAACGTTATTATTCATATGCGGGGATAAGTCGTCAAGCCTATTATAAAAGATTACAGCGAAAAGATTTATATGATCGAATCTGTAACGAATTGTCAGGTAAGGTGTTAAGCTACAGGGCTAAAAAGGATGCCCGAGCTGGATCGCGGTCCTTATTTATGAATTTGGACATAAAGTCTGAGTACGGAATAGGGATCAATAAGTTTGAGCACATGATGCGGGAAATGGGATTGACTATGAAGCCATTACGCACCAGGATCGTTACGACTAAATCCAGTTTTCAAAGTTGGCAATATTCCAATCTGATCAGTGGTTTGGAAATCACGGATATCAATCAGGTTATAGCAGGTGACTTAACCTACGTCGATATAGGCCGGGACAGGTGGTATACCTTCTGTCTGACGGACCTTTACAGTGCGAGAATAGTAGGGATTGAAATCAATAACAGGATGCGAAGTATAGAGGCTTTTTCCTGTCAACAACAATGGGTCGAATTACGAGGCAAAGAAAATCTACAAGGATGTATTCACCATACGGATGGAGGATCTCAATACTTTTCAAATCTTTATTTAGGTGGATTACAACCCATTGGTGTTCAGGTTAGTGTGGCCAATAATTGTCTGGAAAATGGTTATTCTGAGCAACAAAATAGTATGCTCAAAAATCATTTTATCCCCACTATAAATTATTACCCAGGGATGAATATAAGCTTGGAAATAAAACGTATTTCAGACTTTTATAACAGGGAAAGAAAGCAACCTAAACTCGGTTGGCTAAGCCCTGTGGCATTTGAACAAAAATGGCACAAGAAAGAAGGCCGACCAAAAATAAAATTGCATGATTTTAACGAATAGGAGAAAAAGCTATACATTGGGTTTTAGAAGGCATGTGCCGACAGAAATATTAAAAGAATTGGAGGGAGCACCAATAATTATAGTTCCCCCCCTAATTTCAACATTTCAGTCGATCGAAGTTATTCCTTGGCAAGTTGCTCCCCAGCAGAGCTTGTTTCCGTTTGTACAGATAATGCAAAGTAGGGATATACTTTTTTAACATCAAAAAAACAGTAAAAAAAGCAGCCTAAAAATGTCGATTAGAACAGAAAAAACCTATTTTGCAGGATAGATTAGTCATACTTTATTTATGGCTTACGACAAATGGAATTATCAGTTTTTTGGGTATCAATATTATGGAACTCTTGGAGAAAATATTCCTGTAAGAGAACCTGAAACACTTGAAGAAAGAAAAATAAAGCATGGTTTATAATACTGTTATTATTGGACGTTAGTATAACAAATGAGGTTTTAATATCTAAATACCTTCTCAGCTCTCCCCACGCAATTTTCTAATCTTGTCACGAACTTCCCCACTGTACAAAGAAGCGGGATGATCAAATAAGATTTTCTTGTAATATTCCAATGCTTTTTCAGGATTCTTCTTTTGCTCTTCGTAGATTTTTC
>CALEIL010000078.1 GCA_937876435.1 uncultured Bacteroidota bacterium | reverse complement strand
AATGAGGATAAAGATCTTTACCGGAGCCAGATCATCGACACGGAAGGTGGATGGAGCGAGGCGGCCGTGACTTTTGCGGGCAACTATCGCAACAAGCTTCTTATCGGTGGAAGCGTCGGTTTGAATTTCATAAATTTCCAAAGCAACAAGACATATGTTGAGGACGATCAGGGCAAAATCGTACCCCAGTTTGACCGACTGCAATTCACGGAATACCTGTCCACCAATGGAGTAGGGGTCAATGCCAAGATCGGTGCCATATTGAAATTTACACCCGAAATATCGTGGAGTCTTTCGATGGCCAGTCCTACAGTTCTCAGTCTGACCGATAATTTCCGCAATACCATGCAATACAAATGGACGGAGGACAACACGCCCAGTTCAGCCGATGCGGATAGTGAGGAAAGTCAGTTTGATTACCGGTTCATCAATCCCTGGCGGGTATCCACCGGGCTCGGTTACAAATTTGGGAAAAGTGGATTTATCAACGGAGAGGTCGATTATGTGGGGTACAATTTTTCGAAATTCGACTTTAAGAGCTCCAATATTTCCGACCAGAACTATCAGAATGATCTCAATCAGCAGATTGACAACGATCTGAATGGTTCGCTCAATGTCCGTGTTGGAGCCGAATACGCAATGAATGCATTTCGATTTCGGGGTGGTGTATTTATGTATTCTTCGCCTCTGGAGGACATTGACAATACGAAGGGATTTAGTCTCGGATTTGGGTTCAGGGCCGATAAATGGTACCTCGATGTAGCCTATATGAACCGTTCCAACGCCTATGGGTACGCTCCGTACGCGTTGAACGACGCCGTGGTGCCTTCGGTGGATATCAAAACCCGGGTATCGGACGTAGGCCTGACCATCGGATTTAAGATGTAAGGCAGCACACCTGAGATTGAGAACCAATCCCCACGGCAGTGGGGGTCCAAACCTCAAACGGTTCCCAACTTGTTGGGGACCACCAAACGGATCCCAATTTGTACGTGTTTAGCGCTCTAGAATTTGGTTTGTATTAAAATTATTTGTAATATGTGCGAAATTAAAGAATTTCGTTTTGAAGGCTTGGGTGATAGAATCTCTTTCCAAATCTGAATTGATCAAGATCATACTGGATCAGGCACAGATTATTGGAGATTTGAAAATAAAAATAGAGGATCAAGAGCGATCACATAAGAAAGAGATCCAGGTATTAACATCTAAGATTGAAGAGTTGACACGGGCCTCTAAGCGCCAGGCAGCACCTTTCCGAAGAGATGAAAAGAAACTAAAGAAAAAGAAGAAAAGTCCTGGTCAAAAACCAGGCCACAAAGGTGACTACAGAAAATTTACCGGAACCCCGGACCAGGTCATAGATGTGAAACTAACAAAATGTCCGGGATGTGGTCACAGTGAATTTAGAGATGTAAAGGAAATCGAACAACACGTTCAGGATATAGAGGCAAGAGTAGTTACGACAAAGCTGACCACATACCGTGGTAGATGCTGCAATTGCCACAAAGACGTTCAAACAGAGCATCCCCTTAAAATCAGTAATGCACAAGGAGCAGCAGGTACATATGTGGGTCCGGTAGCACGGGATCTGGCTCTAAAAATGACTTTCAAGTTTGGACTGACCAAGCGTAAGGTGACTAAAATTTTCCGTGAGACTTTTGGACTCAGGCTCAGTCCTGGGGGACTGGTCCATATGAGTCACAAGGCTTCAGACGTGCTGGAAGATGAATATAAAGACCTGAAGGAGTTGGTCCGAGCCTCAGATGTGGTACATGCCGATGAAACCAGTTGGTATGTGGGAGGACCAAAGAATTGGCTATGGGTGTTTACCAACAAAGATTTCTGTTTATACCACGTGATCAATTCACGGGCTCGCCAGGTAATCATCGACATACTTGGTGAAGAATACCTTGGTGTATTGATCAGTGATTGTCTGGCCATATATGACGACGTTAATGAAGTTCAGCAAAAGTGTTATGCCCACCATTTGAAGGCACTGAGCAGGGCAGAGCAAATGGTGAGCGACCATCCGGAGGATGTGAAGTTGATCCAGGCAATTAAGGACATGTTGAGAAGTGCTATAACCATCAAAACGACCCGCCAGGAGGTCAATAAATCCAGGTATGATACGGCTATAAAGAATCTGGAAAATCAGGCAAATGAACTTATCCCCTCCCTTTCGCTATTAAAAGATAAAGAGGCAAGAACACCGTACCGGGAACCCACGGTGGGTGTACTGAAAAGAATTGCAAAACAAAGGGATCACCTGTTCACTTTTCTGCACTATGAAAATGTGGATGCGACCAATAATCTGGCAGAGCGTCAATTGCGTCCGGCTGTAATTTCCAGAAAGCTATCGTGTGGAAATAAAACAGAGAAAGGTGCTAAGACCTGGTGCATTTTGACATCCCTTTTGCAGACTTGGAATCAAAAGGAAGTATCTTTCAAGGAAAAGTTGAAGCAGGCATACCATAATTATATTACCCGTCCCATTCCCACTTGACAACCCAGGAAGACAACTCCAAAAAAGGGCAGCAACCATTATCCTTTACCATT
>CALEIL010000077.1 GCA_937876435.1 uncultured Bacteroidota bacterium | reverse complement strand
AAAATTGAGATCGTTTACATTGATCGTGTTCGAAAATTAAACCCTCTAAACCCCCTCAACCATCTCAACCATCTCAACCACCTCAACCTTCTCAAGCTTTCAGCTCTCAGCCCTCTGCTCTCAGCTTTCAGCTTTCACAGTTCAACAGATCCCTAACCACAAGCTTGCTTAATTTTAACCAAAACAGATAGCAACGGTTCCAACTCAGAGAGTGGTAACATATTCGCTCCATCGGACAAAGCCCGTGAAGGCTCTGGGTGCGTCTCGATAAACAGACCATCCACTCCTACCGCCACGCCCGCCCGAGCCAGCGTATGGATAAAACGCGGCCGTCCGCCGGTTTTCCCCTCAGCCTGATTGGGCTGTTGATTGGCGTGAGTACAGTCCAGGATCACCGGAAATCCAATCTCCTGCATAATGGGTATGGATCTCATATCAACGAGCAGCTCATGATACCCAAAGGTTGTCCCACGTTCGGTGAGCATAGGGTAATCATTCCCGGATTGTACGACCTTATCGACGGCAAATGCCATGGCCTCCGGGGACATAAACTGACCCTTTTTGATGTTGACCACGCAGCCGGTTTGAGCCGCTGCCTGCAATAACTCGGTCTGGCGGCAAAGAAAAGCGGGAATCTGGAGTACATCGACTATTTTTCCTGCCCTGGTAGCTTCTTCAGGACTGTGGACATCGGTGACTACGGGAACTCCCGTATCTGATTTTACTTCGGCCAGGATTTCAAGCGCTTCCTCGTCTCCTATCCCCGTAAATGAATCCAAACTGCTTCGATTAGCTTTTTTGTAAGAGGCCTTGAACACGAATGGAATGGACAGTCTACTCGTAATATTTTTGATCTCACGGGCCAGATCCAGGACCATTTCCCGGCTTTCAACGACGCAGGGACCGGCCAGCAGGAAAAAGTTGGTTTTATTCCTGTCGAACAAGCGCTGTCGTAGTACCTGACGATCCATTCTCTATTGGTTATAAATCCAGGCATTGGAATCGATGTGATCCCGGAGTGTGTTCATTTTCATCGAATTGGAACATGGAATATTCGCTCCGACCAAAGTAAGCGTAGACCTTTCCATGGTCACTACCTCTACATCGTACCCCTGGAGTCGGGTGACCATTCGGTCCACATTATCCCGATTCGCGAATGCCCCCACGATCAGGGTACAACGGGGACTGGCTTCGACTGATTCATCGGGGACAAAATTGGTTTCGGATTCCCGATCTGAAATATCGGACCGGAGATCTGCATTTTCTTTTTGTGAAGTTATCGTAATATCTCCACGGTCGGACGAAGTACCTGAATCGTGGATAGAACCCTCCCCGGTCCCGTTGGAATTGGGATGACCATTTTTCTTCACATTATCGGTATCATTATAAAAGTCTTTCACATCACCTGGCTGATATCTTTCTGGAGCAACATTCACGAGCCTGCTGTTGATCCTGGGGTCATCATCCAGCAATCTATCCAGCGGACCGGACCAGAGATAAATCGCAAATCCAAACAAGGCAATTAATACGACCCACAGCGCAGGCACCAAGGTTCGACGCAATGAAGGTACGTCCTTCGTCAGTACAGGCTCGATCTGTTTCTCATTCAAAAGCGGGTATTCGTGGAGATTGGAACCGACTGGTTTGTACGATACGGCGGGTAAATATTGATAGTAATAGAGCTGTTCAGCTTCGAAATCCAGGTGCTCTTCAAACCTGAAAATTCCGTTATCGGTAAAAGGAAAGCCGGGAATCTTCGCCTTCTGGACCATTATTTGCTCCCACCGCCTGACCATTTCATTCGCTTCCGGAACTGAAACGATAAAGTAAATGGCTACCTTTTTGACCAAAATGATATCGATATCAATTTGGGGTTGCCGGTTAAAATAAAAATGCTCCCTGGGGGGGAGGATCCGTTGACCATTCTCAGACAAATACGCACTGAGAAACACTCTTTTGAGTATTCCATGCCCGCTGATGCTGAGCTGGCCTGTCTCCCGGAAAACCGTCTCGGCTAAGCGGGTTATTTTTTCGGTTTGAAACATAGTACGAATTTAATTATATTATCTTCATTCTAACAACACTTCGTGTATATTTGTGAAAATTCAAAATGGACATGACCTATTCACGAAGACGATCTGAAAAGCTATTCGAAGAGACTCAAAAGTTATTCCCCGGGGGAGTACACAGTCCCGTCAGAGCATTTAAATCCGTGACCGGATCACCCGTTTTTATGGACAGGGGCGATGGGTGCAGGATGACCGACGTGGATGGCAACGAGTACATCGATTTTTGCAATAGCTGGGGACCCCTGATTCTGGGCCACAATCATCCCCGGGTCCTGGAGAAGGTCCGCGAGACGATCGATAAAGGATTAACTTTTGGCACACCCCACGAGTTGTCGTACCAACTGGGACGGACCATCATTGATCACCACCGGTACATTGAGATGATCCGGTTTGTCAGTTCCGGTACTGAAGCGGTCATGTCAGCGATTCGCCTGGCTAGAGGGGTGACCGGGCGCAACAAGATTATTAAATTTGAGGGATGTTATCACGGTCACGCAGATTCTTTACTGGTCAGGGCCGGATCGGGACTGGCGACCATGGGAACTTCCACGTCAGCCGGGATCCCTGCATCCTTTATCGCTGAAACCGTTGTGATCCCTTTGGCAGATCCGGAGTTATTGGTCGAAGCGGTCGAAAAGTATCACCAGGATCTGGCTGCCATCATTATCGAACCCGTTCCTGCCAATAACGGACTGTTGTTACAGGATCCGGAGTATCTCCTGTTGATGAGGAAGCTTTGCAGTCAGTACGGAATTCTGCTGATATGGGACGAGGTCATTTCCGGATTCAGAGTTGGTTTTGAAGGAGCAGCCGGTCATTATAATATACAGCCGGATATCCTCACATTTGGTAAAATCGTGGGTGGCGGTATGCCCGTAGGAGCGTACGCGGCATCCCGGGAGATCATGTCCCATGTAGCACCTGTAGGTGATGTTTATCAGGCTGGTACCTTATCTGCCAATCCAGTGAGTATGGGGGCCGGGCTGGCCACGCTCCAGGTGTGTCTGGAGGAAGGATTCTATGAAAACCTGGAGGAAAAAACCCAATATTTCGTAAGGGGTCTGGAGAAGGTATTCGAAAAGGCGGGTATCCAGGCCCGGGTGCAGACCATCGGTTCCATATTCTGGTTAAATTTCGGTAGGACCACGGCTCAGAGAGCCAGCGATATCGATCCGGCGACCATGGAAATGTATAAAAAACTCCACTTGCATTTGCTCGAGAATGGAATTTATTTCGGACCATCGGGTTACGAGGTAGGATTTGTATCGGCAGCGCATACCATACAAGATCTGGACGCAACGATTGCGGTGATAGGAGAAGGTTTGGAACTCCAGGCCTGACATACTTTCATCGAATAAATTTACGTACAATTTACTGCTTCCATCAGCAAGAAAGGAATAGATACCGCTTGTATTGGAAGATTGTCAAACCTTCGAATTTTTCTAAACTTTCTTGTCAAACAGATGAAGTACGACATAAGACGGTTGGTAAGGCAATTGTAAAAATTATAGAAGGTAAAATTGTGATTATATGGTATTTACTCGGAAGAAACTTACTCAATTACTTAAAAATTTTAAGTGCCGGAATTGACCGGCATAAGAGCTATATTAATGACTCAATTTCTTTCGACTTCTCATTCCCTTTCATACAACTTGGCCGGATAAATAGCCCCATTTCTATTTTTGGTAAAAAACCTACTCCGTTCCGATTTTAATTTTCCTTGCTGATCCTTTACCTCTGTATGGATGACCAATTTCCTGATGTCCCAGATGATCTCCGTATCTTTATTCCTGATACTGTACACTCCAGCTTTTACTTCTTCGATTGAAGTATTGGGGATTGAGACGCTTTCCAGGTCCGTTTTTGAGAGTGGAATAAAAT
>CALEIL010000076.1 GCA_937876435.1 uncultured Bacteroidota bacterium | reverse complement strand
GTGTATTATCCCAAAATCCAACGACCGAATGGTCGTTTAAAAAAAGAAAAATGCCCGTCTTTGAGCAAGCTCAGACGGGCACTTTTTCTTTTTTTATCATGACCGAAGGTCATGGGATTTTGACCAACAAGTGACCGCGGGAGGATTCGAACCCCCAACCCTCAGAGCCGAAATCTGATATTCTATCCAGTTGAACTACGCGGCCGAAAATAAATCCAGAGCTGTCTTATCAGCTCTTTAAATTGGTGGGGCAAAAATACAAGAATTTCAGAAAAGGAATCACCTTATAGCCGGAAAATTTAAAAATGGCGATAGCCTGGCATTTTCATTCCGCGCGGGGTAAGTATTATCTTTCAGGTACTATGGCCAACGACCTAAACGTTCCTTTCAAAATCCTTTGTTTGTAACCTGATTTTACCTAATTTCTATATCTTTGAAAAAACTATTCTATGATTTACGACAGGTTTCATGCTGCCCATCGTCAAAGAAAGAAATGTTTGGCATTGTTAATTGACCCGGATAATATTAGCGGGGACCATCTCAATGAACTCAAGAATTGGATAGATCAATGCACCATTGATTTTATTTTTGTGGGAGGAAGTTTGTTGAAAGAAGATAATCTGGAATATTGCCTGGATTATGTCAAAATGAACTTTCGTTTGCCCACGATTTTATTTCCTGGAGATGTCATGCAAATCAATCCCCGGGCTGACGGCATTTTGTTGTTGTCACTTATATCCGGACGCAATCCGGAACTATTAATCGGACGGCATGTGACTGCAGCTCCCTACCTGCGCCGGAGTGAACTGGAAATCATACCTACAGGATATATCCTCGTGGACGGGGGGCAACCCACTACGGTGTCGTATATGAGCCAGACTATGCCGATACCACGCGACAAACCCGACATAGCCGGTTGTACCGCCAGTGCCGGTGAGTTGCTCGGCCTGCGGGTCATATATTTGGACGCGGGCAGCGGAGCGAAGGAGCCGGTCAGCGAGGCTATGATCCAGCAGGTCAAGAAGGATACCGATATTCCATTGATAGTAGGAGGAGGAATCAGAAATGGGCGTCAGGCCAGCAAGATGTGCCAGGCCGGAGCGGATATTCTGGTAGTCGGTAATGCAGTCGAGAAAGATCCGTCTCAAATCCTGGAAATAGCCTCCGCAGTGGAGGAATTCAATAAGATCACCGAATACTCTTAACCCATGCTCGAAGGGATTGTAGTGAAATCAACCGGAAGTTGGTATTCGGTCAGGATCGGTGAGGAAACAATCCCCTGTCGCATTATCGGAAAATTCAGATTGGGCAAACACAAATTGACGAACCCGGTGGCAGTCGGAGACCGGGTCCTGGTCGAAAAAGAAGAACAGGAGGAGAATACCGGAACCATCCGGAAAATTCTGGAGCGAAGCAATTACGTTCTTCGCCAAAGCCCACGGCAGAAGCATAACATGCATCTGATGGCGGCTAATATCGATCAGGCTCTGCTTTTGGTCACTTTGCGGGAGCCCGAACTCAAACCCGGATTTATAGACCGATACCTGTTGATGACGGAGACACATGATATCCCGATGATCATCGCTTTCAATAAAATCGATATTTATACCGATGAGGATATGAACCGGTTAGAGCATTTTGAATCGATATACACCCAGATCGGGTATCAAACCATGAGAATCTCAGCGCTGACCGGGGACGGGATAAGCAACCTCAGGGATTCCCTGGAAGGAAAAAGAACCCTCGTCAGTGGTCAATCCGGGGTGGGTAAAAGTTCGGTGCTCAATGCGCTGGATCCCTTGCTTCAACTGATGGAGGGTTCCTTGTCGGATTATTCGGGGAAAGGCCAGCACACCACCACTTTTGCTGAGATGTATTTTTTAAAAGAGGATATTGAAATCATCGACACGCCGGGAATCAAAACCCTGTCATTTAATAATATGGAAGTACAGGATGTCGCGCACAACTTCCGGGAATTTTTTGAATATTCGTCTCAGTGCCGCTTTTACAACTGCACGCATCAAAATGAGCCGCATTGCGCGGTCAAAAAAGCCGTGGTAGAGGGGGTGATTTCGGAGGTGCGGTATCAAAACTATCTGGCCATCATCGGTGAAATCGAGGATCAGAATTACTGGGAAAGACACAAGGATTATTAATTTACGATTTACATTTGCGATCTAAGTTTTTGAAAAGGCAGAATGACAATGGGGTGTAATTGTGAATTGGGGTAGGGGCCCTGGGTGCGGAGATATATAATCCTGATCCTCAACCGCAGCGATATCACCCCGACCTGAACCGGAATATGTTCACAACTTATGAGGAGTATACGACGATACAGAAACCATCCTGAACGCTGACAAATCAAATAACAAACCAATGAATCAAAATACATTAACATTCCTCGAAGAACTCGAACAAAATAACAATCGTGAATGGTTTCAGGAGCACAAGGGCTGGTACGAGGAGAGTCGACAGGACTTCACTGACTTCGTGACCAGCGTCAGAAATCTTCTACTCCAATCAGACGAGATCGAAAAGTCCAAAGTGTACCGAATCTATCGAGACCTTCGTTTTTCCCCGGATAAAACACCCTACAAAAACCATTTTGCGGCCCATTTTACCCGGAAGGGGAAGTATCGTCGGGGAGGTTTTTACCTGCATGTATCACCTTCCGAAGTATTTGTTGGGGGCGGCTTCTGGAATCCCGACAAAAACGATATTCAGTATATACGGAACGGAATCATGTCCGATCCGGAACCTTTGCGGCGGGCTCTGTCTGATAAAGAGGTGACGCGTCGATTTGGTTCCTTGTCGGGCGACGAGCTTAAAACGGCCCCCAAAGGCGTGGACAGGGACCATGAGGACATTGATCTGTTGCGCAAAAAACAGTTCACTCTGACGAAATCCTATCCCACCAAAAAAATGACAGAAAAGGATTTTGATCAGGAGGTGGCGGCAGATTTTATCGCTATGATACCCGTCTTTCAGGTCTTTACCGATTATCTGGTTTACGATAATAATGGAGAAGAGAGGAAATGAGATGTACGATCTACCATTTACCATCAACGATATTTAATGAAAACGAATCCCGAATCCCTAACCCCCAATCCCTCATCACTAACCCCGAATCCCGAATCCCGGATCCCGAATCCCTCATCCCGAATCCCGAATCCCGAATCCCGAATCCCGAATCCCCAATCCCCAGCTCCATTGTAAGCCAGGGGAGGAAGGAAATTTAAAGACCGAAATCCAAAACTTAAGATCATTCCTTCGGTTCATATCGAAAAGTTCTATATTTGAACTCACATCAAAAGCTCTGAATTATGTCCGATTTTCTGCATCTCCATTGCCATACTCAATTTTCCCTTCTGGACGGCGCATCCAAGATCGAATTGATGATGGACAAGGCGGTAGCAGATGGACAGAAGGGCGTGGCACTCACGGATCACGGGAATATGTTCGGGGCGTTCAAATTTGTTGCGGAAGCCGAAAAGCGCGGCATCAAACCCATGGTGGGCTGCGAATTTTATATGGTAGAAGACCGGCATAAACAGTCGTTTTCCCGAAAAATCGGTGAAAAAGATAAACGACACCATCAGTTGTTACTGGCTAAGAATCAGACCGGTTATCAAAACCTGTCTATGTTGTGCAGTTTGGGGTTTACGGAAGGGTTGTACAATGATTTTCCCCGGATCGATAAAGAATTGCTCGAAAAATATCACGAAGGAATCATTGCGACCAGTTGTTGTATAGGAGCCGAAATCCCCCAAACCATCATTTTTGGGAGTGAGGAAGAAGCCGAGGAAAGACTCAAATGGTGGCTCGATATGTTTGGAGAAGATTATTACATCGAGCTCCAGCGGCACAAAGGTCTGGAGAACATCGACGGAACGGGGAAAAGCCAGGAGGATGTCAATCAGGCCCTGATCAGACTGGCCCGCAAGCACAACGTGAAACTGATCGCGACCAACGACTCGCATTATCTGGAACAGGAAGACTGGAAAGCGCACGACATCCTGTTGTGCATCAATACCGGGAATAAGGTGGAGGAGCCGGAGCGTTTCAGGTTTCCCAGCTCTGACTTCTATTTCAAGACCAAAGCAGAGATGAATCATCTCTTCCGGGATATCCCGGAATCTCTCGACAATACGATCGAGATTTATGATAAAATCGATACCCTTCAACTCAAACGGGACGTGTTGTTACCCGCTTTCCCGATCCCAGCTCAGTTTTCATCCCAGGAGGATTATCTCCGGCATTTGACATACGAAGGGGCCAAAAAAAGATACAGTGAACTCAACGAGGTGGTCCGGGAGCGACTGGATTTTGAACTGAATGTCATCAATGAGAGTGGTTACGCCGGCTATTTCCTCATCGTCCAGGATTTTACATCCATTGCCCGGCAGATGGATGTAGCCGTAGGGCCCGGCCGGGGATCAGCGGCCGGATCGGCAGTGGCATATTGTCTGGGAATCACCAATGTAGATCCCATCGCGTACGACCTTCTATTTGAGCGGTTCCTCAACCCGGAACGGGTTTCCATGCCCGATATTGATATCGATTTTGATGACGAAGGCCGTAGCAAGGTCATCGATTAC
>CALEIL010000075.1 GCA_937876435.1 uncultured Bacteroidota bacterium | reverse complement strand
AATTCATCCAATGGACACATTGTCCATTGTCCATTGTCCATTGTCAACTGTCAATTAAACTCCTACCGACTCGCCCTCGAACTGATCAGCCTTCCAAAAAACAACGAATTAGCAAACAATCTATTGGTCCCGTACCAAAACGCTCTGAAATTGACGTCGTCCGCAAAATTAATGACCCGTCCGGAGCCAATCGAAGCTACCTGGACAGCGCTGCCATTGGCGATCATTTTTCCATTATCCGGGTGAAGATAGCCACTCCACAGCGGATCGGAATCATACACTACCGGGTCGCGGAAGGCCATTGGATCCCTTTCAAATACATAATTATTGTTCTTGAATACAGGTAAGACCTCATCTTTGTAACCGAAATTGAGGGGATGGGACAAATCGATCCTGGCTCTCATAATCGCACCTCCGGTCACGCGGGCTCCGTACAATTCATCCATCTCATGATATCGGGCACTGGAAGAATCAATAGAAGGCGAATCCTTGTATGAAAAATGCCCGGGAAACAGATTGGACACCCAACGACCACCGGACCCCTGAACGACCAGGGTGCCTCCTCTTGAAACCCACTGGCTGAGCTTTTCTTTGGAAGATTGGAGGATGGATCCACCTGCTAACACAATGACATTGTACTCATCCAGATCGTAGGATGAAAACAGGCTGCCATCCAGCCGGGTCACAGGAATATTGTATCTGGTATCCATGAGATGCCACGCTTCACCCGAGGTGCTGACGGAAATCCCATTACCCACCAAAAGACCAACCCTGGGAAGCGTGATCTTCTTAAAATTTCCTGAACCCAGATTGACCTCACCGGTCAGCCCAGTTGAAACGGGTGTTACGACAAGGCCATCCGTCTGTGCCGCTGATTTCAAAATCGACTCAATCACCTCCTCATCCTGATTCTGAAGCGGCACCATAATACTTCCATAACCAAACGTCTGGTCTTGGTAGGAAAAAGGCCGGGTGGCTACGTAGGCTCTGATCCCGGTGGAAAGCAAGGTGTACAAAGTTTTGGGCGCCAGGTAATGTTCCCAGCCAATGATGTAGGCATAGGATGAAGAACTGAATGATAACGGCGTAGCCCCCACCTCCTGAACCGGTTCCAGACCTGATGGTTCGTTGCTCATTCCATAGGGTAAATCAAAGGCCAGTGGCAACGTCCAAGTGGACACATCATAAAACAAACTGTCCTGAAAGGTTGTATTGGTTTCAAAAATGGTTTTGATCAGTTGATTTTGACGTTGGTTCAGTGGGACGTAGTAAGCAAAACCAGCCTCAAAATCCCGACCATCTATTTCTGCATTTTCTGTCAGAGAAAACAAATCAATATCATGCAGAAGGAGAATTCTGGCCAGTTCGCGGGTTTTGTATACATTATCAGAATCTCCGAAAACGTATCCTTCTTTCTTACTCAAATCCTGGGACAGAAAATATTCCCGTTGATACGTTTGTAATTCTTTTTTCAGCCGCTGCCCGGCCCGCAGGGTTGAAAAGGAGGTCACTACCTGATTGCGGATGGTAAAGGGGAAGGTGACCAGTCCATAATCTGAATTTTGAATATGACCCCGCGAACTGGCTTGTTCAAACAAGATCCCTACGCATCCCTGAATATCAGGATAGGTGGAACCTTTTCCGTAATAGAAATCATCGAAACTTTCTCTGGTATAGTACAGAGAACCAATGCTATCCAGAGCACTGCCGTGAAATTTCGCTATTTCATCGGTGAGTTTTTGGTTGATAGAGGGTGTCATAGGATTGGTTCGGGACGGGATGCCTGGTTGAAAAAAATACGTGGAATTGGTGCCCATTTCATGATGATCGGTCAGGATATTGGGGCGCCATTGCTGGTACAATTCAATCTTGGCTTTGGATTCGGGTTGTTGTACCGGCAACCAGTCCCTGTTCAGATCAAACCCGTAATGATTGGTTCGGCCAGCCGGCCACACTTCATCGTATTCCCGGTCCTGATTATCGGGATTCAATGTTTTACTTTTATTCATATTGACCCAGGTGGAAAAGCGTTGCATTCCATCCGGATTGAAACTGGGGTAAAAAATGATGACCGTATTTTTCAAAATACCCAGAATGTCCGGATTGTCCGAAGCTGCCAGGTAATAGGCGACGAGCATCGCGGCGTTGGATCCGGATTGTTCATTTCCATGGATGGAATATCCCTGCCACACGATCAGCGGTCGATCCCCGGCCAGATCTCCGACATCAGAATCTGGTTCGGACCATTGGAGATGATCCTGCCGGATGTTCTCCAGATTGGCCAGGTTGTCCGGATGTGAGATATAGAGATGTACCAATGGACGGTCTTCGTGACTTTTTCCCATCGTATGATATTGAATCCGATCCGATTCCTGCGCCAATTGTTTCATGTAATACATCTGCTGCGTATGCGTCACGTGCCACTCCCCTACCTGGAATCCCAGAAACTCTTCAGGCGTGGTGATTTCGGGATTGAGATTGTCAGTATCGGGTAAATAATAGGACAGGTCTATCTGACCTTGCGCGTTGTATGTCATCATTATTCCTAGGAGGAATATGCCGATCCCGTGGATCCTGGCAAAAGTATTTGCGATTCTTAATTGCGTCATTGTAGTATAAATTGGAAATAGGAATTTAAAGATAGGGAGAATTATTTGGATCGTCTCATTCCCGCCCACGAACACTCACTTAGATTCACGCACATTAACTCACACAGACCCACTCACGCACACCCACTCGCGCACTCACACTAAACACTAACAACTAATCACTAACAACTAATCACTAATCACTCAAACCTCACTCTGATGCTTCAAATAGATATCTATCATCTTCCGGCAAGCCAGGACTTTAAATGTGATCAGATTGTGCGGGTCGAGGTCCTCATAAACTTCTATAGCCCGGGGGAAAGGCAGTTCCCAGTCTTCAGGAATTTTTACGGCTCCCAGGATTAACTTATCCTCATTGACGATCTCCAACTTATTGTAACGTTCCTCCGCCAGAAATCCAAATACGCGACGAATTTTGGGATTAGCGAATCGTCCTTTTTTGTCGATGATCCCGATGAATTCTCCATTCACAAATACGTTGTTTTTGGCGTCGTAGAGAATGTCATGTTTTTTTGTAATAACGATCGTGAACCCGTTTTTAGATTTTCCAAATGGGATTTTGTGTTGGAAAATGATCATATTTTCCTGGTAAACCGAAGTGAATATTCCTCTGAAAGAATACCCGAATCCCTTACGTTCTGATTTTTCAGTCACAAAATAGGACATCAGTTCCATATCCTTTCGATCCCATGGAATCAGGGCAGGTATATGTTTTTCATACAATTTCCTGGTTTTGGTAATCTCCTTCTCAATAGCGTCTTTGGTGGTTTTACCAAAGTACACCTTATTGAAGATATAAACCGTAATCAGTAAGCCCAGAAGAAAAAATAAAAACATACGTACGATTTGACTTCCAAATATATCAAAAAAGCCCCGCAAAGTTGATTTTGCAGGGCTCATATCTTCAAAAATCGACCAATCGATTTTTGTTATTGACTATTCGTCGAAAAAGGACGTTCTAACGGTGGTTTCCGCCTCTTCTGTCGTTGCCTCCGCCTCTGCGGTCATTGCCCCGACCTCTGTTTCCTCCACCACCTCGACCACCGCGGTCACGATCTCCTCTGCGATCACCACCACCTCTTCTGTCGTTGCGTTCTTCCACGTAACCCTCCGGTTTTTCCATCGTAGCTTTGCGGCTCAATTTCAACTTGCCACTTCGATCATCGATGTCGAGAAGTTTTACCTTGACGGGATCGCCCAGGGAAAATACGTCTTCCACCTGATCTACGTGGGTATAAGAGAATTCGGATATGTGTAAAAGACCGTTTTGGCCTTTAAACTCTACCACGACTCCAAAAGGAAGTATTTCGGTGACTTCTGCCTCATAGATCTCGCCTACGGTAGGTTCAAAAGTGATCATCTTGATTCGTCGGATAGCTTCATCGATGTCGTCTTTATTGGAACTGGCGATTTGTACGATCCCCTTATCACCTACCTCTTCTATCGAAATGATGGTGTTGGTGACTTCCTGAAGTTCCTGAATCACTTTTCCACCAGAACCGATGACAGCTCCGATTTTGGATTTTTCAATGATTACTTCTTCAATTCGTGGAGCGAATGGTTTCAGATCCTCTCTCGCCGCAGGCATGACTTCGTTCATTTTTTCCAAAATGTGAAGGCGTCCTGCCCTGGCCTGTACGAGAGCTTTTTCCATCTGTTCGTACGGAAGTCCCTCGATTTTGATATCCATCTGACAGGCTGTGATCCCATTGGCCGTACCTGTTATTTTAAAGTCCATATCACCGATGGCATCTTCATCGCCTAAGATATCGCTCAGAATTGCGATGTCATCTCCTTCTTTGATCATCCCCATGGCGATACCCGAAACGGGTGCTTTGATCTTGATACCAGCGTCCATAAGTGCCAGAGATCCGGCACACACGGTAGCCATCGAGGACGATCCATTGGATTCCAGAATGTCCGAAACGATTCGTATAGTATAGGGCTGATCGTCCGGGAATACACGTTCCAGGGATCTTGCAGCCAGATTGGCGTGTCCTATTTCCCTACGGCCCGGTCCTCTGTTGGGTTTGATTTCACCAACGGAAAAAGCGGGAAAGTTGTAGTGTAGGATAAATCTGCTGTTTGAATTGAGCAGAGCTGTATCGATCATTTGTTCATCGAGTTTACTGCCCAATGTGAGCGATGTCAGGGATTGGGTTTCACCCCGCGTAAACAGTGCAGAACCGTGTACAGAAGGTAAGAAATCCACTTCACAGGTGATCTGGCGAACCTCATCGGTGCGTCTTCCATCCAGTCGGACTCTTTCCTGGAGAACCATTTTCCGGATGATTTTCTTTTTCAAATCTCCGTAGTACGTATCGATTATCTTGGCGGCTTCTTCGAGGGCTTCTTCCCCGTTTTCTTCGCCGTACTTTTCTTTAATAGCTTCCAGTAATTCCGAAAATTGTGTTTTACGGCTGTCCTTATCCAGGTGACCGTGAGCAATTTCAGATAATTTACCGGCAGCGTTTTCATTTACAAACTGAAGCAGGGCTTCGTTTTCTTCGGGAGCCACCACTTCGCGGGTAGGTGCTTTATTGGGTATTTTGGCTACGAGATCCAATTGGGCTTGACATTGCGTTTTGATCGCTTCGTGTCCCACTTTGATCGCCGCTACCAATTCATGTTCGCTCACTTCATTGCTTTCTCCTTCCACCATCATCACATTGTCCATAGTCGCAGCGACGATAATGTCTATATCCGCATTTTCCAATGCGCTTCGTCCGGGATTTATGACAAACTCGCCATCGATCCGGGCGACCCGTACTTCGGAAATCGGTCCGTTCCAAGGAATGTCAGAAATGCTCAGTGCGGTACTTACAGTGAGGGCTACCAGAGCGTCGGGTAGTACCTCATCGTCCGCTGATAATAAACTGATCACCACCTGGGTCTCGTTCATATAATTGTCAGGAAACAAAGGTCTGATCGCACGGTCTACCAATCGTGAAGTCAATACTTCATAATCATTCAGACGTGCTTCCCGGCGAAAAAAGTTTCCTGGAATTCTTCCAGCTGCTGCAAATTTTTCCTGATAGTCTACTGAAAGTGGAAAAAATGGTTGGTCTTCTTTGGCTTTTTTGGCTGATACAACAGTACAAAGAATCATGGTGTTGCCCATGCGTAGTAAAGCTGATCCGTCAGCCTGACGTGCTAATCTCCCCGTTTCAAGTTGGATCTCCCTCCCATCGGGGAGCTGGAAGGTGTGTTGAATAGGATTTAAATGTCCCATAAATTGATTTGAATTTTAAAAATTAAAAAGAGGCAGGGATGATTGACTCATTGGATGCGCTCACATTTCGGAGGCTTAAATGAATAAATCCTCAATCTATAACGATAGATCGGTCCAGAAAATACATCAAAAACAACCCGGGCAATATTATTTCCGTATGCCGAGTTTTTCGATTAATTGCCGATAACCTTCGATGTCCTTTTTTGCCAAATATGAAAGTAGCTTCTTACGCTTCCCAACGATTGTCAGCAATGCTTTTCTCGAGGAATGATCTTTTTCATTTGTCTTCAAATGGTTCGACAAACCTTTGATTCGTTCGGTGAACAGTGCAACCTGAGCCTCAGCAGCGCCAGTGTTGTTTTCTTTCCCCCCGTACTGTTTGAAAATTTCCTGTTTTTTCTCTTTAGTTAAATAAACTGCCATAATAATTTTACCATTTAGTGATTAATTGTTCTAATACACGTATAGCGCGGCGCAAAGGTAATTAAATCTCAGGACAAACTTGCCATTCCTTTTATTTTTTTATCTCCTGTTGCCCCGCAGACCGCTTTGCTTCCACCCATAAAGCATCCATTTCTTCCAGACTCATTTGATGTAGGGGGACAGGAGCGTGATTCTCTATGTATTCAAATCGACTTTTGAATTTTCGATTGGTTTTCTCCAGTGCCGTTTCAGGGTCGATATCCAGATAGCGACTTAGATTCACCAGACTAAACAGCAGATCCCCAAATTCTTCCTCCCTTTGAGCAGGATTCATGTCTGGATGAAGAACGGCTTCTTTGAACTCGTTGAGCTCTTCCTCTACCTTCTTAATGACATCGTCGATGTGATTCCATTCAAATCCTACCTGGGCGGTTTTATCCTGGATCCGCATCGCTTTGATCAGGGCCGGTAATCCATCCGGAACGCCCTGCAGCAATGATTTTTTCCCTTCCCTGAGCTTGAGCTTTTCCCAATTTTGCTTGACCTCTTCTTCGTCTTTGACTACTGTATCGCCATAAATATGAGGATGCCTGTGGATCAGTTTTTTCACGACAGACTCCAGGACATCGCCGATGTCAAAATGGTGCTGTTCATCAGCCATCTTCGCATAAAATACGATGTGTAAAATAAGATCACCCAGTTCTTCTTTGGTGGCGGGCATATCTTCTTTTACGATGGCATCGGCCAGTTCATAGGTTTCCTCGATGGTCAGATTACGCAGACTGTGGAAGGTCTGTTTGCGATCCCAGGGGCATTTTTCCCGAAGGTCGTCCATGATATCCAGAAGTTGGCCAAACGCTTCCATCTTTTGTGTTCGATCCATGATGCATTTATAGTTATCGGAGCTTATTGCACAATCGATCCTGCGACAGATCGATCGGTGTGATGAATACTCCGGATTTCAGGTAAAGGTAGGGAAAGCATACAGATTATATTCAAATTCGTGTATCTTTGCGGGGTAAATTGAGAACCATTTCCGGGACGAGCTTGTTGAAAAAGTACAAATTAAAGCAAAATTGTAATGACTGAATTTCTGACTATGCTGTTGATTGTGTTCGTGGTCTTTGGGATTTCTTTCCTATTGATCAACATCCGGTATATCATAAAGGGAGAAGAATTTCGGGGTACGTGCGCCAGCAACAATCCTATGCTCAAGGACAATTTTGGAAGTTGTTCCGTATGTGGACGGGAGCCCGGCGAGGAATGCGCCGATCCCGCATTGTCCAAAGGGTAGGTTTTTGCTCACAGTTTTTTGCATCTCTATTCAACCATTTTATTTCAAATATATCGTCTGATCAGGCATTGTCCTGAACAAAACCTGCATCGTCCTACCGTATGGCCTGTCCATTGGAGTCAATCCTTTCAGGGATGAAATCTATCTAGTGTGCCGGGCATTAAGTTCGTGATACTTATGACGAGGTTATTTTTTGTCAG
>CALEIL010000074.1 GCA_937876435.1 uncultured Bacteroidota bacterium | reverse complement strand
ATGAAATTAAAGTTTTTGTCTTGACAGAGTACTACATAATCATATATCGGCTCCCGGGAAGGGTTTTAAGAATCCCTTTCAACTGAAGGTTCAGCAGAAGGGCGGCGGTCTGAGCACTGGAAAATGGTAATTGGGTGAGGGCCTGATCGACATGAAATGGTCTGTTTTTTTCAAATTTTGTTAGAAAAAATTGTTCATCTCCGGTAAGCTCATCAAAGAGTGTCGGCTGGATGGACGTGGGAGAAACCGAAGACTCCCACGACATTGCCTGAATCAGATCATCTGCATTTTCGATCAATTGGGCTCTCTGGGATTTGATCAGTAAATTGGTTCCCCGGGAATATGTATCAACAGATTTGCCCGGGAAAGCAAATACGTCCTTTCCATAACCAAATGCAAGATCGGCGGTGATCATAGCGCCTCCTTTCCCTTTGGATTCGACCACGACCATCGCATCTGACATCGCAGCGATGATTCTGTTTCTTGCCGGAAAGTTATAAGCTTCAGCCTTGGTTTTGATCCCATACTCGGTCAACACACCGCCGCAATGCGTCATTTTAACCGCCAAAGGTCTGTTGACACTTGGGTAAATCTGATCGATTCCGGTGCCCATCACACCGATCGTTGGAATTTGATTATCCACACTCGACCTATGGACCTGAGTGTCGACCCCGTAGGCTAGTCCACTGACCGTGACTACATCGTATGGCTTTAGACCAGATACCAGGTCCTCGACCATCCACTTCCCGTATGGTGTCATTTTACGGGTCCCTACTATGCCGATGGTCCGCATAACATTGAGGTCGACATCCCCCCGGTAATAAAGAACCAGTGGACTGTCATCGTATCTTTTTAGTCTGTATGGATATGACTTGTCAAAATAGGCAATGGTCTGCACCTTATTCTTTTCACAATAAGCCATCTGATCTTCGGCATAATCCAGGGCTTCCATAATTTTACTTCTGGAGCAATTCTCGCGAATGGCAGGCGGAATGTCACCGGGATTGGAAATTCCCGCTTCTATAAATTCCCGGGCTGAATGAAATTCTTTTATAATCTGATGCGAACGTCGAAATCCAACTCCCTTTAACTGGGATAATGCAATGAGATATTTAATTTTGTCCTGCATAGTCGATCTACTTCGATGCACTTAAATTAGGAAATTCATGGCAAAAAAGAAAAAATATTATGTAGTATGGACAGGAATCAATCCCGGTATTTACGAAGACTGGCCATCCGCTCAGGCTCAGATATCCAATTTTCCCGATGCGCGATACAAATCGTATAACGAACTGGAAGAGGCCATCACGGCATTCCGCAATGGATGGGTCGCTGAATACAGGAAAAACAAACCGATGAAATCATCACCCAAATCCTCCTACATTCCCAACAGCATCAGCGTAGATGCCGCCAGTAGCGGTAATCCGGGTCGCGTCGAATACAGAGGGGTGTGGACCCACAATAAGGAAGTGATCTTCCACGCCGGCCCATTTAACAGAGGGACCAATAATATCGGTGAATTCCTGGCCATCGTTCATGCTCTGGCTCTGCTCGACAAGCAAAAAAAATACGATATTCCGATTTATAGCGATTCCAAAACGGCTATGGCCTGGATCCGGAACAAAAAAATCAAAACGACCCTGGATCGAGACCACCGCAATAAAGAAATCTTTGCCCTGGTGGATCGCGCCGAAAAATGGATACAGACTCATCCGGTCAAAAACAAAATACTGAAATGGGAAACCACGCAATGGGGAGAAATCCCGGCAGATTTCGGAAGGAAATAAATAAGATTGAGGTCGAGGTTGAGGAGGAGGTGTGAGTGGTCCTCTCTCACGCAGCTGCTGATAGCTAAAGAAAACTATTTAAATTCCATATCGTAATCCACTTTTACATTGCCTTTTCTGATCTTATCGAGCTTTCTGCGCAGCATATTTCGTTTAAGAGGATTGATTTTTTCAATAAATAATACCCCTTCCAGATGGTCATATTCATGTTGAATAACCCGTGCATTGGTTCCGTCAAACTCCCGGGTGTGCTCTTCAAAATTTTCATCGAGGTACCTCAATTTTACCCTGCGTTGACGATTCACATCAGCCCTTACATCCGGAATACTGAGACAACCTTCCTCATAAGCAAATTCATCCCCTATTTCCTCAATCTTGACAGCATTGATAAATACTTGTTTGATGCCCTTTTCTTTATTGTCTTCCTCCATGATCTGAATCGTATCTACAATGAATATTCGTTGGGAAACGCCAATTTGAGGAGCAGCCAAACCCACTCCTGAAGCATGATACATGGTCTCCCACATATTTTCGATCAGTGTCTGCAATTCTTCGTTGTTTTGGCTCACCGGTTCCGCTACCCTTTTTAGAATCGGATGACCATACGCATAAATCGGTAGTTTCATAAGGTTTAAATATGATTGAGGTATTGCTGCAATATAAGGGTGGCCGCCACTTTGTCGACCAGATGTTTATTTCTTCTCTTTTTCCTCGACCTGACCGTCCGGTTTACAATTTCCCGGGCGTGCCTGCTGCTATGAGATTCATCCGACATATCAACGGCACATTCCGGAAATTTTTTCTTAAATTTTCTGACAAAATCCATGACGGCTGCATGATGTTGGGCTGGTGTACATCCATCAGGCATAAACGGTTCACCAATGACCACTTTGTTTACGTTTTCCCGGCCAAAATAATCTGCCAGATAGTCAAATAGACGGTTGGTATCGACCGTATCCAGGGGATTGACGATCAAGCCCAATGGATCGGTCACCGCCAGACCTGTCTTTCTGGTACCATAATCTATGCCCATGATGCGTCCCATTCTGCAAAATTAAAATTTTAAGTCGTATATCTTACAATTCCACGTATAGACTTCATTCCAACCAGTAATCACGACTTTAGTTCAAATAAAAAAGGCTGCACCAGATGGCACAGCCTTTCAAAACTACTAAGGTCTAATTAATAACTTATCGTATCACAACCATCTTACGTGTAGCGGAATGTTTCCCGTCGGTGATGGTATAATATAGCACTCCTGCCTGCAATTGATTCGTATGAACCCGGAATTGATTGACACCTCTGTTGACATCTGCCTCATCCGTATAAATCAATTTTCCGGTCACATCGTGTATTTGAAGACGTACCTCAGCATTCCGTCCTGCATTGTACTCGATGATCGTTTCTCCCTGAACCGGATTTGGCCGGTTTTGGTAGACGGCAAACACCGACTCATCATTTTCTACAAATGTCAATCCCAAATTGCGGATCTGATCAGCCTGGTCGTACACTTCAGGAATAATCACTTCCTGATTGAGCGATAATGCATCCTGTAAGGCAACATCCCGGTTGGCGCGCAATTTTACCGTGATCAGTTGATCACCGGGAGCCATTTCATGAGATTCAATATCGGACCAACTCAGACGAATCAAGCCATCTTCCAGGGTCCACTGATCCTGATCGAGGGTTACATTCCCGCTGCGGACTTCCAGAACCTCCACCGATCTGGTATCAGCCTGAAGGGCAAACTGCACTCCAGCCATTTTGATGCTTTCCGTCATTAAGATAGGGACCTCAACGATTTCACCTCTGGTCACAGTCTGGTTCTTCACCTCGAGAGCCATATAGGGATGGCTGGTTCGGGAAGATGAACGGCTCACATTGGCTGAATGATTGACATCACCCAATTTGACTGCAATAAACTCACTGGTGAGGTCCTTGCTGATATGCTCGATATCAAGTTCCGTAGGATAATCTTCCGAGTACGCTGCTTTCTGATTTATAAATGAATATTTGGCATCGATGAATTTCCAGGATGAGGCCTCGGCCAGACCATCCATTTTATTCAAAATAACCCTGCGAAGGAACAAAACGTCAGCCGGAGTTAATTTCCGGTCGTTGTTGGCATCTGCTGCTATCAACTTATACGGAGAAGTAATCAGTTGCTTACGAAGTAAATGTCTCTGAATCAGAATCAGGTCCAGCGTAGAGAGCCCGTTGCCCAGACCTCCTTTTTTGACGGGGGTAATTTTGACCCTGGAGCCTTCATTTACTTTTATTTCAAACGTGCCGCTTTCGTTGGTCACCATTTCTTCGGATTGATCGGTAGTTTTCCATTCGACCGTCACGTTATTGACATTGAGAGCGTCTTCTGTTCTGATCTGTCCTTTGACATCGAATACACTTTTGGTCGTCGGAGGATTGTTGGTCACCACCTCATTTCCGTTGGGATCCGTTTTGGCAATCGCTACGTCAGGATTATCCGGATCTACAAATATTTTGATATTCTGCACCCACATCAATATTCCATCGTTGCCTATAGATGATTTCCAATCTGGTCCCAGATCGCTACTGCACCAATCAGCCATACACCAGGTCCTTACGATGACCGCGTCTGCCTCATTGGGATTGCTGCTGGAGATCATATCCATAAGTTTATCCACATACCCTATAGCGATTACCCGACAATCCGAGCCGGCATATACAGGTCCTTCAGTTTCGAGGTTGAACCTATTTCCGGTCCAATAGGCCGGATCCCTTAGAATTCCGATATCCGCAATGGTCACCATAGTGTCATGGTTCGCAGGATACTCAAACGCTTCCTCCACAAACGGGCAACGGATTTCGGTCGAGATTCTTTGAATCGCAATTTCGCTGCCATTGATGAGAAAATGTCGTACGATGGTAAACGTGTTACATCCTTCATCATACACCAACTCCGCCTCCTGTGTCAGGACACCGGCGCATGAGGCCTGATACAATCCATCGTGGGTTTCCTGTAAGATTTCCTCAGTGACCATGATGCCGTCTGCCACGTAACACGTATGGTCTTCTATCTGAATAGAGTTCAATTCAGGGGTACTACCCGGTACGAATGGCTGGTAAGTCCCAAAATATTTGTCCAGAGAATCGAGGTTGAGACCATTGGTAGCCGTATCGTTAATAATCAAATCCTGGTAATGTTCCGACCAGGCGCTACAGGCCAGTGAAATATCAGGAAGTCTTTCATAAATAGTCGCACCTCCTTTATCGATCGGCACTACAAAGGTCATACCTCTGCTTACATTACAGGATTGGTCAATGGCCATGATTTCGATCATAACTTCTGAGCCCAGATCGGCACAACAGAAGGGTATTTTATCCAACCAGCCAGAATCCACGTCTACCAGTCCGGTACAATCCCATCCGTCATTCTCCAGCCACATCCTGTATTTATCGCGGTACATTCCCACGATGGAGGTCGAATCATCGGCTCCACAAGAAGTAGCATGATCACCAACTCTTCGTCCCACGACGAGTTCAAGCCCGCAATTATCTGTTACGTGATGCTTCACAAATTCTCTAAGATCCAACCAGGTGACTTCTCCGGACATGGTAATATTGTAAACATCGCCCAGCAAAATCACCGGATTCACATGATCGGTTACCTCTACCCACACGTAGTAGTTGGACATATTCCAACACGAGTCAGCCGCGGTATACGTCACCAGATATTTGCCTTCACTAAAGCCCATAAAAGGACCTCCGTTGGTCAGTTTATGAACTATTCCATCTTCGTCAGTCGTGGTGGCAGAGACACTATGAACTCCGGAACATCCATCCGTAGCATAAAGGACTGGAAGATTTCCATCCGATTCGCAGCCATGGCTCCCGGTCGAAATTCGGAAAACCGGTACGTTGAACGTGTCACCGTCCACGATAGTTTCCAGGGAATCAGCCGCTGCAAACTGAAATTGGCCCACTGGTCCAAGGGTATCGATTACGGTGATTGCCTGGGTGTCCAATAGGACGCCCTCTGCGGTTCTGATTTTCCAGTATCGGAGGTATTTTTCAAGCTCACAATCCAATCGACCCCACGCTTCATCGGTATATGAAATAGTGGCACAATGGGTGAATCCACCTGCATCAAGGTAAGTAGTATCACCGGACTCCTCATCGATGATATAGGGTCGTCCGGATAAAGATGGGTCGGGTGATGTTCCGTCCCAGGATTCACAAAAAACGGTGTCGTCTGCAGGAAAAATAACACTGGCTAATGGGATGGCCTCTCTAACGATTGTATCTGTACAGGTGACGACACCTTTACCATTGTTGGATCGTACCTCCCAGACACGAAAGAGGGTATCCATAAGTGACATATCAGCCCAGAATTCGTCGATGATCTCCAGATCCAGCGAAGGCAGATCAAAGGAGTCACAACCCAATTGCAAAGGGAGAATCGATTCATCCAGCGAACTTTCAAACACCGGATGAGTACAATATAAAACAGTATCGGTACAGACAATCTGCGGAAGCAGAATCACTTGCTTCTGACAAACCGGTACCATAGAAGTTCCATTCGAATAAAGCAATTCGGCCCTCAAAACCTTGCCAACGTATTGACAAGCTCCGTCAAATCGAAAATTGGGATCAGTGGCATTGTGATCGGTAATAAGGGTATCTGCCTGTACATCCCGGACCCGCGCCATAAAGTCAAGGCGATCACATAATTCAGGATCTGAAGCATAGAAATCCTGAAATACCCGGACTCGAAATACATCATCGGAATCCAGTTGTACTACTATGGGCGAGTCATCGCATGCAGCTCTTGCATTTGCCAGACAATCTTGTGAGTAGGAATTATGAGGAATGGCCATACTCAATACGAGCAGGAGCATTCCGGCGAAATAGTGCATACCTCTCCCGGGCACTATTTTTTGCGTAATAGTTTTCATCATGAGACCTTTTGTTTTGTTAATAATTAGAATATGAAGCGATGTGAGCATACACAAACCACCCCACGAATCACCGCTTGCAATCAGCAATCCCCGGATACTTCAGTAATCCGACATTTTCCCATTCCCTTCAGAACTTTTTTCATCCGGGACTTACCGGTTGTTCACCGGTAATCGTAGTTTTGGGAATCAATCAGAAATACAGACGGAAGTATTTCCTGGTTAAGTGTGCACTTTCACATTGGATTCAATACATATGATATATTTTTATCATTAATAGTTTCTTGTTTGTAATGCAATAATACATTAAAATTATTTATAATGTGTAGTATTTAACACTTTTACCTGAAAAAACTTTAGGAGGGGACACCACTACCCATGGGATAGCAGACAAGAATTTGTCCACTGGAGGAGAATCATTATTGCCCGCACAGTCCTTGTAATGAACCAAGAATAAAGCAATAAAATCAATATACATCCGAAGAAAAATGCTCTAAAAAACAGCCAATTTGGCGTTCTCTACGAGACCACTTTCTTTTCTAATTTTAAGCAAATAAATTCCATCCTGAATTTTTACAGGAAGATTGCCCTGGAACTGATTTCTGGATTCGGACCAATGTTTTTCCCAAACCATTTCTCCGGAGAGATTGTAAAGGGCCAATGCACTGATTCCCGATTCTGATTCCAGCACCAACTGCTGCCCATTGTAGTATACCCTGGCAGGATTGCGGACTTCTGCTTCTGCACGACTGGGAGAAGTACCCGCTACTTCCCTGGCCTGAGCACATACTTCTGCGGCCGAGGTGACATATATATCACAGATAACCGGATCACTTACATTGCCACTGGTGTCAGTCGCTATAATGGTCACGCTGATGGTAGAATTGATCATATCACAATTAAACGTTTGTGCGGAGGCCTCACTACCCGGAGCCTGGCTGGAGAATCGGTAAACCAGATCAACCTCTCCGGTACATTCGTTTGCTGTAAATCCCAACTGAGTCGCATCGATGACCTGTTCAGCCTCAGTCAATACAATGGTATCAGGTTCCGTACAATCAATCGAGGGGGCGGAATCATCCAGTACCACTATCGCATAATAACAGGTGTCGGAATTATTACACGGATCCGTTACTACCACAGAACCTTCGTATATTCCGGCTTTCAAAGCGACTTCACGTCCTGATGCTGCACCATCGATCCGGTAGCGAAAAACCAACTCTTCATCTGGTGCGCAGAAATCAATCGCATCAGTTTCAGGAAAAGAATAAATCGCACAACAAGTTTCCGTATCGATGACCAGAGTCACGGTATCTTCCAGCGCAGTACACGCGATGATCGGACGGATGGTATCAATCAGGATAATATTTTGAGTATCTCTCAGTATCAAACCACTGCAATTCTCAATAACGATCCACTCCTTTCTCACCTCTGTAAGGCATTGCTCTGATGTCATAGCTGGCAACGTGTCCAGGATATTGTATTTCACCCTCAACCCACACATATCAGTAAGATTTTTACCATTGATGGACGGAGCACCAAACAATTCCTGATCGTCATAGCCGGATGCCGGACACTGGATCATAGTATCCGCAGGGAATACGATATCTACGGTGGAAGGTCTCTCGATCGTGATGACTTGTGTAAAATTGGCCACATTCCCAGCCATATCCTCTGCGTACCATACTATGGTGTATTGTTTTATGAAATCATCCTCACAGTCTCCCTTTACCAAATCCCAATCCGCAATCTCGACTATCCGAAGACCGCATTCACTTTCTTCGGTGACCGTAATAAAATTTGTATCAGAATCTTCCAACACGTTGAAGGTACAATCCCAGACTTCTCCTCTGCTTTCAATCACTGGAGGGGTCGTATCATCCGGACAGGGATCTGAATAAAGCAAAAGAGGCATGAGGCAAGTAAAGGCTATAAGTAATAGGTCTTTCATTATATTAGTTTTTCATTCAATATATAATAACCAAAAACTGTGCCTGAACCGAGGTCTTTGAAAATTTAACCATATCTGCCAATTAGATCGAACAACTTTTAGCCTCCAACGGATTGCCATGAAAAAGATGAAGACAAACATGATATGTATTTAAACTATCGTGCACTTGCCGTAATGGAAATTCAAGAAAAACGTGTCCGATTAGTAAAATCATATTGACACAGACAATGAAGGCAGTGACGAACCGTCGGATGGCTTTCACTCTTCCAAACCGATCAGGGGATGATTCCACAGGGATAAAAAATGAATGGAAGTTCCAGGTATAATATACGTGATGTTGAAAAAAATATTGACGTTTCTGGTACGAGAAGGCCTATGGGTCAGGTCAAAGTCAAACAGGGTAGCGTGAGGCAGGCAAAATGTTGGTGAATATAGGTCTATAGATGGCATACCTATACCTATCTAGAGGGATCACTATCTGGAATAGCGTTCTTTTTGCTTTTTGATCATGCCTAATACGATGGGAATAAGTAGAAAAAGCCAAAAATTCATGGGTTTTAAGATTTGATATATTACATACAAAGATTATACCAACATCACTTTCAGAGGTTCTTATTTCCTAAGGGTATATGTTAAAAAAGCCCCCCTCCAATCTCCCGCAAAGCGGGAGCGGAGAGAGGCCATCCCAAAAACCGATTTTATCATTCAATATCCTCGGTTCATT
>CALEIL010000073.1 GCA_937876435.1 uncultured Bacteroidota bacterium | reverse complement strand
ACCCCCTACTTCCTAATCCTTACTTACTTCCTAATACCCACTTCCTGCAAAAAACAGGCCCGGACATCTCATCTTTTCCGCCAGACTTCCCGCCCGCTTAGGTTTACATCCGTATGGACCGATCCTTCAACTTCCTGATCCCAGATCCCTGATCCCTGGTTTTGGATTTAATGTAGATTTTTGGGTCTTCTTCCCGAACAGCAGCGCGGTCCATTTGCCTATTTTCATCGATTCGAGCCCATAGAAACCGGTCTTAATGAAAGCACGGTGTACCTCATCCTGATCGGTGTCGAGGATACCCGAAATCAGAATCCGTCCACCGGGATTGAGCTTATGATAAAAATCTTCTACGTGCTGCAGGATTATCCCTCTGGTCACATTGGCCAGAATAATGTCGTACCGGCTGTCCTGGGGAAGTTGCTCCATACCTCCTTGCCATGGCGTGACCCAATCCACGTTGTTGAGCTGGATGTTTTCCTTCAGATTCTGAAAGGCATACGCATCGATTTCTACCGCATCGACGTGAGCGGCTCCCATTCTGGAAGCCAGTATTGCCAGGATCCCCGATCCCGAACCGAAATCGAGTACGCGCTGGTCATGAATCTTTTCCGGCAGATGGCTCATCAACCGAATCATCATCTGGGTCGTGTTGTGATGCCCGGTGCCGAAAGCCATCTGGGGGCTAATCAGAATTTCATACGTAAATTTTTGACCAGGTCCGTTGTGGAACGGAGCATATATCCGGCAGAAATCATCGATCTCAACCTCCGGATAACTTTTCTCCCAATTCTGATTCCAGTTCTCAAATGGGATCACCTCGATGCTGACCTGCCGGACGTACGGTGCAATATCATCCCTCAAACGGCCCTCCAGGTCATCGCTCCATTCTCTGCTGGGAACAAAGGCCAACAATCCATCGGTCACCTCTTCAAATCCCGTCACCGGGAACTCGCTCAATATTCCAAGGACTACATCCTCATTCCCGATCTCCTTCAGTGATATTTTGATGTAACTATCCATAAACCTCGCGCCGGGCTGCTTTCAGTGTGTTCAAAAGCAAACTGGTCACCGTCATCTGGCCTACACCACCCGGTACCGGAGTGATATAACTGGCTTTGGGCGCCACGTCATCAAAATCCACGTCTCCGACCAGCTTATATCCTTTTTCAGTCCCTGGCATTTCGATTCGGTTCACCCCTACGTCGATCACCACGGCCCCCTCTTTGACCATATCTCCCGTGATAAACTGAGGAATTCCGATGGCTGCAATGACGATGTCCGCCCGCTGGACCTCACCGACCAGATCCCTGGTCCTGCTATGGGTCAGCGTCACCGTAGCGTTGCCCCATTTGGATTTACGAGATAGTAATATACTCATAGGGCTGCCCACGATATTGCTTCTTCCGATCACGACCACGTTCTGGCCTTCGGTCTTAATGTTGTACCTTTCCAGCATCGTCAATATGCCCAGCGGCGTGGCCGGGATATAACAAGGGAGACCGATCATCATCCTCCCGAGATTGGCCGGATGAAACCCATCCACATCCTTGACCGGATCGATGGCCAGGATCACCTTGTTTTCGTCGATGTGATCGGGCAACGGTAGCTGGACGATAAATCCGTCGATGTCCTCATTCGCGTTCAGTTGCTCCACGATTTCCAGTAGTTCTTCCTCCGTCAGGGTAGCCTTTTTTCTGATGAGCGTCGATTCAAATCCCACCCTTTCGCAACTCTTGATCTTATTGCGAACGTAAGCCTGACTCGCCCCGTCATCTCCCACCAAAACTGCCGCCAGATGGGGAATTTTTCCTCCCTGGTCGATAAACTTTTTTGTCTCGCGTTTGATTTCGGATTTGATTTCCTGCGCCAATGATTTTCCGTCGATTATTTTCATAAATTCTAATTCGTTATTATTCCGGCCTTCTGGTGCTGTGACTGGCTGACCGAATGTTCCAGTCACTCAATTTTATACCACAATCATTGGGCGGATCATTCTGTACCCACAGCCATAGACCGGTATTCATTCAAAATGTCTCTTATGTTGGCAAAAGTAACATAATTCCCTTCCAAAAAAGCTCCGATTGTCATCCATTTTGCATCCTCTATTCCCTCTTCCTGCTGAAGAATCAATTCCTCATCGCCGGGAACGGCCATTTCGTACCAGGTCGTAATTTTGAGGATCCGCTCCCCGGAGGCAGGATCACTATAGGTGTGCCGGGTTTTGCCGACCCTGGATTTGAGGTGGATATTTTCGAGCCCCGTTTCTTCCCTGACCTCCCTGACTGCGCATTCCTTCTTGCTCTCGTCCTTTTCGATTTTGCCCTTGGGCAGATCCCACATTCCCCGGCGATAAATAAAAAGCACTTCGCCCCGTGGATTGACCACAATCCCTCCCATGGCCCTGATCCTTTTGTACGATGACTTGAAGTCATTTTTTAGTTTCTTATCATCGTCTGAAAAATAGGCAATCCTGAGCTCTTCTTCGGAATTTTCGAGTTGTTCGATCGTTTTGATCAGACTGGATTTACCCGCGCCATTAGGGCCGAGCAAACCGATGCGCGTTTCCGGTACGATACTCAGTTCGACTTTTTGCAAAATAGTTTTATCGCCATAACTTTTAGTCACTCGATCGGCTTCGATGACAACTTTACCTGGAACTTTCGAGACCGGAAATGATATATTCATAACCGAATT